>CANIGN010000023.1 GCA_947467125.1 Bacteriovoracaceae bacterium
GTTGATAAGGCTTTGGAGCCTTTAAATCATTTAAATGTTTTTCCCGGTGAATTTATTGGGCTTATATTTTTGGAGCCTTCCTCTCGAACAAGAGTCAGTTTTGAGTGTGCGGCTCACTTGTTAAACGTCAAAGCTGTTTATGTTGAAGAAAAAGGCAGTTCGCTCGAAAAAGATGAGACTCTTAAGGATACAATTTTAAATTTTCGCTCAATGGGGATTAAGGTTTTTGTTGTTCGATGCAAAGATGAAAAAGAGCTGTTGGAGTTACAAAACATTTCGGGCGTTAAAATTATAAATGCTGGAGATGGAAAAAGGGAGCATCCTACTCAAGCTCTTTTGGATTTAGCGACTCTTCGTTCCTTTTATTCTTGGAATCAATTAAAAGGAAAAAATTTGGCTATTGTTGGAGATTTAAAATCTTCTCGAGTCGCCCAGAGTTGGTCAAAACTTGCTCCTCTTGTGGGAATAAACTTAAGGCTCATTTCTCCAGTTGATTGGAAGCCAGAGTGGGTAGGTGAGTGGAAACATTTTTCCTCTCTTGCAGAGGGCTTGAAGGGAGCAGACTTTGTGATGTCTTTAAGAGTTCAAAAAGAGCGTCATAGCGTAGAGGAAAAAGCAGTCACCGCAGACTTTATGAAAAACTTCCAACTCAAAGCAGAGCATTTAGGAAAAGAAATGATGTTCATGCATCCAGGACCTGTGAATTGGGGTGTTGAATTGCATGAGGAGTTACAGTCTCATCCGCGGTCATTGATTTTGCTTCAAGCTAAATACGGTGTGGATTTACGCCGTGCGCTTTTGAGCGAGTTTTTTGAGGCACTTCCACGACTTCCTTAAATCTCCCCTTGACGTGAATCGTTGGGCTCTCCTAAATTTAAGTACTTAGAATGAATGATTTTCTCCGTCCTCAGGCTCTGCGCCTCGTCTTGGAGAAAGGTCTCTTTTTAGATGTTGAGGGTTGGGGAGATTTTTCAAAAATTAATGGTCGTCCTCGTGTTCACGGGGGAGAGTTTGTTTTTTGCACCTCGATGACAGGAATAGAGGAATCTCTCACGGATCCTAGTTATTATAAGCAAGTTCTTGTCACCACAGTTGCTCATGTTGGAAATACGGGTTTTACAAATGAAGATGTTGAGAGCCACCAAATTTGGGCAGAAGGTTTAGTTGTTCGTCATCTTTCACATCAAGCTTCAAACTGGCGTGCTCAAGAAACTCTTTTGAGTTGGATAATACGCGAGAAGAAATTCCTTATTCACAAAATAGATACGAGAATGCTCACTGTTTATTTGCGGACAGAAGGAAGTCAGCGCGGAATTGTTTTTGAACGAGGATCGATGACAGACGCAGAAGCTTTAATTCGATTGAATGAAGAAATTCCTTCTATGCAAAACTTGGAGCTTCTTAGCAAAGTGACTTCAAAGAGAACTGAGATTTTTGAAGATAAAAATATTTATTGGCCTCAGCACGAAGATCGACAACAAAAGCAGTTGAAAAGTTCTCCTCGAGTGGCCGTTCTTGATTTTGGAGTCAAAACAAATACGCCTCGAATTTTAGCTCGCTTAGGGTGTGAGGTGAGGGTTCTTCCTGCTCACAGTACAGCCGAAGAAATGCTCGATGTTGGAAAAGACGGTATTTTTTTAAGTAATGGCCCAGGTGATCCTGAAGCCGCAAAAAAAGTAGTCGAAGAATTAAAAAAAGTGCTTGGAAAGCGGCCTCTTTTTGGAATCTGTATGGGGCATCAGCTTATTGCTCATGCTTTGGGAGCTAAAACTTACAAATTGAAATTTGGCCATCGTGGAATTCATCATCCCGTTATGAGATTTGAAAATGGAAAGCCTTCTGGAAAAACTTTGATCACAAGCCAGAACCATGGCTTTGCTGTTGATGAAAAAACATTGCCTGCTGGAGTGGAAGTTACTTTTCGGCATGCAAATGATGGAACCAATGAAGGAATTTGCGCAAAAGCTTTAAAGTGCTCGAGTGTTCAGTTTCATCCTGAAGCAGCGCCAGGTCCTTTTGACGCACTTTTTTTCTTTGAAGAGTTTGTTGATTTAATTTCGGAGGGGCTACATCGTGAATCTTGATCCTTACATTTCTCAGATCTTAGAATCTTATGGCAAAGGTGTTTATTATGAAGAAATTCGGCGAGCGAAAGAATATTATTTTTCGCGTGCGATTAAGGTTGCAGAAGGCTCAGATCGTTACGAGGCACAGCTCAACCAATTCTTTGATTGGTTTGTCTTTGAGCGAAACCTTGAGCGCGAGGAGCTTCCCCCGATTCGAGTTTTTGTTCGTGAATCTTTGAAAAACATTAAAGACGAGAAGGCTTTAAGGATTTTTGAGGGCCTCGGAAATTCTGTGAGTTCTGTTTTTGAATTGCTTAAGATTAAAGACAATGAAGCCTCTATTCGTGACTTATATGATCAAGAAGAATATTTGGTTGAAGACATAGAAAATCCTAAAATTTTTCAAAAGGGAGATGTCTTTCAAGCTCGAATTGTTCCCGTTGAAGATAAGATTCTTTTTTCTCAAGCTTTTCAATTTCATCCGAAAGAAGCCAAGTCTTATTTACATAAAGAAATAAAGAAAACAAAAAGTCTCAAAGAAGTTCACAAAAAAGAGTTGATGTTGAAACTTTCCTTGATGAAACATCGCTCAGAACAATATCCGCATATTGATGCGGCTCACATTTATTCGGATAAGCCAGTCATATGAGTCATGATGATATAAAGACGGTTTTAATTTTAGGAAGTGGACCGATCGTTATCGGTCAAGCTTGTGAATTTGATTACTCGGGTACACAAGCCTGTCTTGCGCTCAAAGAAGAAGGCAAGCGAGTTGTTCTTGTGAATTCAAATCCAGCAACGATCATGACCGATCCTGGGATTGCGGATCGCACTTTTGTAGAACCTCTTGATCCATTAACAGTTGTTCAAATTATCAAAGCAGAGGGTATTGATGCCATTCTTCCCACTATGGGTGGTCAAACGGCTTTGAACTTGATGCTTTCTCTTTCTAAAATTCCAGGCGCTCTTGAAGGCGTAAGGGTTATTGGAGCTCATTTAAAAGCGATTCATCTTGCGGAAGACCGTCGAGCATTCCGAGAAGTTGTGGAATCGCTGAAGTGCGAAGTTCCTCGATCAAATATTATTCGAAGTGTTGAAGAGTGTGAGGTCTTTGCAAATGAAGTGGGTTATCCCTTTATTTTGCGTCCTAGTTTTACTTTAGCTGGAACGGGGCAAAGTTTTGTTTTTCATGCGGAAGAGTTGAAGGAAAAATGTGTAGTCGCTTTAACGGAAAGTCCCATAGGGGAAGTTTTGGTTGAAGAAAGTGTTTTGGGCTGGAAAGAGTTCGAGCTTGAAGTCATGCGCGACCCTTTAGACAACGCGATTGTTGTTTGTAGTATTGAAAATCTTGATCCTATGGGAGTTCATACGGGAGATTCCATTACGGTTGCTCCTGCGCAAACACTTACCGACAAGGAATATCAAGCGATGCGAAGAGACGCTCTTCGTATTGTCAAAACCGTAGGCGTTGAAACAGGTGGGTGTAACGTGCAATTTGCTGTTCATCCTCAAACGGGACGCCGAGTGGTGATTGAAATGAATCCTCGAGTGTCTCGGTCATCAGCTTTGGCTTCAAAAGCAACGGGTTTTCCGATTGCTTATGTTGCAACAAAATTAGCCCTTGGAAAAAATCTTTCTGATATCGACAATCAAGTCACTAAAATTACAAAAGCTTGTTTTGAGCCAACGATTGATTACGTCGCTGTAAAAATTCCACGTTGGGATTTTGAAAAGTTTTCAGGATCAACAGATCAGCTTCTTCCCCAAATGCAAAGCGTGGGAGAAGTTTTGGCGATTGGATCATCTTTTGGGGAAGCTTATCACAAAGCGCTTAATTCCTTAGAGCAAAAATGGCCAAGCAGTGATTCTAAGTCTATGCCTCCTTTAAAAGAAGCCCATTCAAAGCGAGGCTTTCAGATATGGGACACACTTGCAAAAGGTGCAACAGCTGATGAGGTTGCTTCTGTTACGGGGTGGGATCCTTGGTTTACTCGAGAAATCAAACAGTTCATTCAAGAAAATAATTTGCATTCAAAAGCAAACGTTCTTTCTTTAGAAAAAAAGAACAATAAAGCGCATTATCCCATGATTGATACGTGCTCAGGAGAAATGCCTGCAGTGACTCCTTTTTATTATTCAACTCGGGATGATCTTGTAAGAGATGAAAAACTTTTTGATAAACTTTTTCCTTCTCCTTTAAAGGCAGGAAAAAAAGTTGTGATACTTGGTTCGGGCCCAAACCGAATCGGACAAGGCGTAGAATTTGATTATTGCTGTGTACACGCTTCTCAAACTTTGCAGCGTCTTGGATTTGAAACTATTATGGTGAATTGCAATCCCGAAACGGTGAGCACAGATCCTCGATCTTCTACTCGTCTTTACCTCGACCCTCTTCATGCAGATTCAGTGAAAGATATTTTAGAGCGTGAACTTGATTTAAAAGCAGAGAATCATTTTGTTTTACTTCAAACGGGCGGCCAAACTCCTCTCAAACTTTCAAAAAAAATTGAAGAGTGGGGCTATAAAATTTTAGGAAGCACTCAAGAAACAATTGATCTTTTTGAAGAGCGAAGTCGTTTTGCAAAACTTTTAGAAAGTCTCAACATTCAGTATCCTCCCTTTCGAGTGGCTCAATCAAAAGAAGAAGCTTTGCGGGCCGCAAAAGAACTGGGCTTTCCTCTTCTTGTTCGACCCTCTTATGTTTTGGGTGGCAGGGGAATGCGTATTTGCGAAACAGATGTGGATGTTGAGCAAACCATTGAAGAAGCTTTGGATGTTTCTGAGCAGCATCCCGTTTTCATTGATAAGTTTTTAGTGGGTGCTGTTGAATTTGATGTGGATGGAATTTGTGATGGTAAAAAAGCTTGGATCGGCGGTGTTATGGAACACGTCGAAGAAGCGGGGATTCATAGCGGAGATTCTGCCTGCGTGATTCCGCCTTTTCGTTTACCTCCTTCCAAAATTGATGAGATGGCAGGAATTGCAAAAAAGATTGCTATTCATTCCCATACTCGGGGACTTTTTAACGTTCAGATGGCCGTGGTGAATGATCAAGTTTTTGTGATTGAGGGAAATCCTAGAGCCTCAAGAACTGTTCCTTTTTTAGCAAAGGCAACAGGCTATCCACTGATTGATTGGGGAATGCGAGCAGCTTTAGGCGAGAATGTTTCTGATCTTACAAAAGAAGGAAACATTCCTGGAAATTATCGTCTTCCTGGCCACGGTTTTGCAGTGAAGATGCCTGTTTTTCCGTTTAGCAAATTTAAAGGCTTTGATCCCATTCTTGGACCTGAGATGAGAAGCACAGGTGAAGTAATGGGAGTGGATAAAGCAGCTGGAGCGGCCTTTGCAAAAGCATTCTTAGGTGCTGGGATTTCTCTTCCAACTTATGGGCGAGTGCTTTTCTCTTTACGGGACTCCGATAAAACGAAAGCTCTCAACATTGTTCGTTTGTTTGAAATGCTCGGTTTTGAAATCGCAGGAACTCCTGGAACAGCTGAATATTTAAAAAGAGCCGGAGTAGAGGTCGTTTCTATCTCGAAGATTGGCCAAGGAAATAAGGATGAAAATCTATTGGCTTGTATTCGCGATCAAAAAATTCAATTAATCGTGAATACTCCTGGGACTCGTGGAAGCTTAAAGGATGGAATGAGTATTCGCCAAGCAGCCCTGAGGTACCGTGTTCCTCTTTTATCAACACTCTCGGGAGCCGAAATGGCGTGTCTTGCGATTAAGGCTATTAAAAAAGGCGATATTCGCCCTATGGCTCTACAGGATTTTGTAAGCCCAAGCATTTAAAAGTTAACAATTCTCTTTTGTCATCTTTGTGAGTTAAGACTATGTTGTGGGGATGTCCGATCGTATACTTTTAACTCTTTCTGGAAAATATGCTCTTGAAGAAGAGTTACGCCATTTAAAAAACGTTGAAAGACCGCTTATTATTGAAGCCATTTCAGAAGCCCGCTCTCACGGAGATCTTTCAGAAAACGCTGATTATCAAGCAGCTAAAGAAAAACAAGCTTTCATCGAAGGCCGTATCCAAGATATTGGAGATAAGCTCGCTCGCGGTGAGATTATCGATCCATCTACGATTAAAAGTGAAAAAGTTGTTTTTGGAGCAACTGTGACTCTTGAAAATCCTGAGGGAAGCACGGTCGTTTATCAAATCGTGGGTGAGCCTGAAGCGAATATTGAAAAAAAGAAATTATCGCTTTCCTCTCCCCTAGCAAAAGCCATTATCAATAAAGAAGTCGGTGATGAAGTTCAGGTACAGAGTCCCAAAGGAAAAGTTGCGTACACTGTTGTAGAGATTGAATATAAATAAAAACAAGGTTTGAGTAAGGTTGTGCAAAACCTAGAGGATCTAAAAGGGGTTGGTAAAAAACTTCGCTCGCTTTTTGAAGAAGCAGGCATCCTCAGTCCTCAAGATTTACTTTATTATTTGCCTCGAAAATATGAGGATCGAAGACGGTCTCTTTGCTTTGAAGAACTTGAGGATAACTTAGGGAAAACTATTGCAAGCGATGGAATTGTTGAGCGCTATATTCCTCGTTTTGGTGGCGGGCGAAAGTGGTTGGAAGCTTTTGTTCGTGTTCCTTCAAAAATGCCGAGTCCTACTTTTATTTATTTTGTCTGGTTTCATAAATTTGGGCAAGCGATTCAAAAAGGATATCCCGTTGGGACGAAGGTTTTTTTCACCGGAAAAATTCAAAAATTTCAAAGTCGCCTGCAAGTTGCTCATCCAGAAATGGCAAAAGATTCTGGAGAAAAACTTGGCTTTGGTTCTTTAATTCCTATTTATCCCCAAATAGGGACTCTGAATTCTCGAAAAATTAGAGAAATTATTACATCTTCTATCGATCAATTATTAGAGGACATTAAAGATCCTCTTCCTCTTTCTATACAGCAAAATTCTAAACTTATTTCTATTAAAGAAGCTCTCAGGGAAGTTCACCTTCCAAAAAATTGGGTGCCGAATTTTGATGTGAGTGCAAAGGAAAATGTCAGCAAGTCAAATCCCTATTTTAGAAGGCTTGTTTTTGATGAGTTTTTCTTTTTTTCCCTAGGGCTCGAGCGCATTAGAAAAACATTCACTCAAAGTTCTCAAAATAAAATCCCCAACATTAAGGGAGATTTTGAAATTAAATTTCCTTTTTCTCTCACAGGTGATCAGAAAAAAGTATTAGAAGAAATAAAAGCAGATTTTTCGAAAAACATTGCCATGCACCGACTCGTTCAAGGTGATGTGGGATCTGGAAAAACGATTGTGGCCTTTGCAGCTATGCTTCAATGTGTGGAGGGTGGTTACCAGTCGGCCATGCTTGCTCCCACTCAGTTGTTGGCTGAGCAGCATTTTCAAAACTTTAAAAAGTTTTTTCCTCATTATGCGGATCAAGCTCTTCTTTTGAGTGGAGCCCTTAAGGAAAAAGAAAAAAAAATAAGTCGAGAAAAAACCAGCAGTGGAGAGGCTCGTTTTGTTTTTGGAACTCAAGCAATCATTTCAAAAGTTTTAAGCTTTCAAGATTTAGGTCTTGTGGTTATCGATGAACAGCATCGCTTTGGAGTCGAACAGCGTAGAGAGTTGACTCAAAAATCACAAAGCAAAGTTTATCCTCACCTGCTCGTGATGACAGCAACGCCTATTCCAAGATCTTTAGCTCTCACTCTTTATGGAGACTTGGAACTTTCGACAATTAAAGAAAAACCTGCGGGTCGAAAACCCATTAAAAGTTATCTCATTCGAAAAAAATCAAAAGATAAACTAACGGAACGTCTTTTGAGTCTATTGTCTGAAGGGCGGCAAGTTTATTGCGTCTATCCTTTAGTAGAAGATTCTGAGTTTATGGAAGACGTAGAGAATGTCACGAATGCTTTTCAAGAATGGAAAAGCTCTCTTGCTCCTTACTCCGTTGGTCTTTTGCATGGAAAGATGAAGACTCTTGAAAAAGAAAAAATCATGCATGCTTTTCGTTCAGGTGAGATAAAGGTGTTGGTTTCAACGACTGTGATCGAAGTAGGGGTTGATGTGCCGAATGCTTCCGTGATGGTCATTGAAAACGCTGAGCGTTTTGGCCTGACTCAATTGCATCAGCTGAGGGGTCGTGTGGGTCGGGGAAGTGATGAGAGTATTTGTGCTTTGGTGGTGCCTGAAAATTTGACCGAAGAAGCTGAAAATCGCTTGCAGGTTATTTTAAATACCGAAGATGGTTTTAAAATAGCTGAGGAAGATTTGCTTTTACGTGGACCGGGGGATTTTTTGGGTCTTCGCCAAAGTGGCGCCAGTGCCTTTAAAACAGCCCATCTTGTGAGAGATCTCTCTACCCTTGAAGAAGCCAAAAAGATTGCCAAAGAGATTTTTAAAAGTGACCCAGAGCTTCAGCGGCCCGAACACCAGGGCCTTGCCAAAATATTGGATCAAATGAATAGCTCAACGATAGAACGCATTCGAAGCGGTTAAATAGGGGTGGGTTGGGCTTCGATTTTTATATCTACCCTCAAGATAAGCTATGATATATTGGGGCCACTATGAGTATTGCTCATTTGATTCTTCTTTTTTTCATCCTTCTTTTAGTTTTTGGACCTTCACGTTTAGAGGGCTTAGGACTTTCTTTAGGTCGAGCGATTCGAGGATTTAAAAAAGGTCTTGAAGAAGGCTCCGAGGAAGAAGCTAAAAAAGATTCCTTTTCTGATAAAAAAACAAAGTCAGATAAGTCTGAACCAAATAACTGACACTTCATTTCACTCTATTTTCTATTTTCTTCAACCGATAAAAAAGTGTGGGTTACGCTAGGAGAAAAATTGTATCTCATCTTCCTGAAAGAGATGAAAGACCAAACCTTTCTTCTTCAAGCGGATTTTTTTGGTTTGTAGCCAAAGGAAATCTTTTGAAGGGCCCTTATTCTACGAATGAGTTGAAAGGGTTAGTTGAATCTTCTGAAATCCCTTCAAAGTACTATGCGTGGCGAGATGGTTTTAAGGAATGGCGCCCGATTTATGGAATTCATGAACTTGCTTCTGATTCTTTTAAAGAACCTGAAACCTTAAGTTATCCTTTATCTCCGTTACCAGGTGCAAAAAACTCTGCGCTTCCTACCTCTCAGCCAGTTTCCGATAAAGCGCCTCTTTATAAAGTTCGTTTTTCAACATCGCGTTTTGCTCAATTAGATAAAAGAGAAATTTTTGGAGCCTTTCTTTTTACTCTTATTTTTTCTCTCATTTTAGTTTTCTATTCCTTCCAAAGTTTTGAAAATCAGTGGCAGCGATATTGGGGAAAAAAAGTGAGTGGTTCACTCTTGCAAATAGGTAAACAAGAGGAAGCTCTCCCGCTTGATTTGATTCAGCCTCTTTTGACGGCTCCTGGTTTGCAATATCAAGAAGAACATTGGGTGCCCGTTCAGATGGAAGAAAGTATAGGGGCTAACCCTGCTTTTATTCGTCAAATGAAAATCGAGTCTGATCTTCCGTTGAAGGATTACGTTCAAGGTTTATCTTGGGATAAGACTCATACGTTTATTCGAAGAGTAAAAGTTGAGGGACTTATTAACCTTAAAGACACGCGAAAAATTTACATTGAGCAAAGAGGTTTGCCCTATGAGTCGCTTTTATCTAATCGCCGCCTCTAAGAACTGTTTTTTCTGGGCTCAAGACTTAATTTGATCTATCTTTTCATCCATCGAAAAATTATTTTCAAACCCTTTTGTATTGGCGCCTATGGCTGGAATTACGGATATGCCTTTTCGAAGGCTTATGCGAAAGATGGGAGCAGGTGGATTGGTGAGCGAATTTGTCTCTGCTCATGCAGTGGTTTCAAGAGCTCCTACGCTTAAAAAATATCTTGCTTACCACGAAGATGAACGGCCCCTTGGAATTCAGCTTTTTGGTGGAGATGAAAAAGTTTTAGCGGAAGCTGCAAAAATTGTTCAAGATGTGGGTGTTGAATTTGTAGATATTAATTTGGGTTGCCCTGTTCCCAAGGTGACAAAGAAGGGTGGAGGTTCAGCCTGGCTCTGTCATCCTGTAGATTTAGGAGCGATGTTGAAATTGGTGAAAAGCTCTATCACCATTCCTCTCACGATAAAGATTCGAACAGGCTGGGATGAAAAAAATAAAAATGCGCTTGAAATTATTCATATCGCTGAAAGCGAAGGAGTAAGCGCTGTCTCTATTCATGGACGAACTCGAATGCAGGGTTACGCGGGGCAAGCGGATTGGGATTTTATTTCTGAAATAACTCAAAAAACAAAAATGCCCATTATCGGAAACGGGGATATTATCTCAGGACCTCTTGCAGCAGCACGTCTTCTAAGTTCTGGATGTGCGGGTGTGATGATCGGAAGAGGGGCTCTCAAAAATCCCTGGATTTTTCAAGAAGCCGTGGAAGCACTTGAGGAATTAAAAAAACTTCCTCCTGATCAGCAACAAATTTCTTGTCAGTCGTTGCTTCAAAAATATGAGTTGCCAGATACGGATGCTTTAAAAGAAGGCCAAGATTATTTTCAGCGCAAAGTAAAAAAACTTCAGCCTGTTCCTACAGCCTATGTTTCAGAGTGGGTTCACATCCGAGCCGATCGAAATGCACAAACGTTGATTGATTTGCATTTAGGATTGCTTCGTGAGGCTTATCCCGAAACTCGAGTGGAGTTTGCCTTTAGAAAGTTTTTAGCTTGGTATGCTGCTGGATATCCAGGAGCGAAAGAATTTCGTAAGTTTGTTTTTAATACAGATGATTTTTCTGCGGTTCTTGAGAAAACATTTGAGTTTTTTGAGAGCGTCAAAAAACTAGGTTCTCAAGCTGAAGAGCAACGAGAAAATGACCCTCTTTTTGCAAGTGGGCACGGATAGATATCAGATAGATAAATAAATGACATTTTTATAAAGATTTTGTTAAGAAATCCGAAAAGAAAAGGTGCCACCTCGTGGATTTATCTCAACTCCAAAGGCCTTGAATAAAAAGCGTATTTTTACATTTTCTTTTATAGGGTTTATTCTTTTAAGTCTTCTTATTACGTGGGGAATTTTTGCAGGAAAACCCATTCAAAACTCAGTTGAAAATACGTTGAAAAATCATTTTGAATTTCTTTCAACAAAACTGGAAAAAAATGAATTTCGATTCAAAGATCTATCTTGGCATGCTGATTTTGTCTCAACGTTAAAAACTATTCACGAGGCCCCTATTGGCTTTAAGACAATGCGTATTCAAGCGCGTAAAAATATTTTTGGTTTCGTAAGTGTTGAAAAAGCAATCCTTCAGATAGAGGGAGATGATCATCGATTTAGGGGCGGAATTGAGTTTTCAAAAGATTTATTGGGGTGGAAGTTCAATCTTACGAATCTTGATATAAATCTTGGATCTTTTCATAAAAAAATAGGAGAACCTGCTTTTTTCTTGATGAATGATTTTCATAAAGAGCGAGCAAAGGGGACGCTTCGGTATAATGATCTCAATCTTGAGCTTGAAGTTGCGAACAATAAACAAGAAGGCCTTGTCTTTGATTTTTCACCTCAACGGTTAAAAGTCTTAAAACAAAGAATTCCTCTAGGAATTTTTTCCGAATTTGAAACAACAGGGGAGTGGGAGTTTGGATCCCTTATCCAGCTAAAAGACGGAGCACTCAAAGATGAAACTTATTTAAAAGGAAGCAAAATGCTTGTGAATATGGCGAGCATTCAAAATGATTTTCTTGAAAGTCCAAGAGGGGTAGGCGTCTTGGATGTTGCATTAAGATCTGGCGAGATGGGTCTTGAAGGGCAATTTAAATTTGACTTAGGTAAAGCAATTTTTGAAACCAATCATCATCACTACTTTAAGAGTGAAGGAATTCCATTGCTTATGGAAGGAACTTTTAAACAAGGCTTTTTAAAGGGGAACATTGAGCTTGGAGAGGCTCGTATCGGATTTGATTTTGACAAACAGGAGCAACTTAAAGCTCGTTTTTTATCTTTGCCTTTAGAGCTTTTGCCCCAAAGTAAAAGTTTTACTTTTTTAGAAAAAGGAAAAATGAATGGGAGCTTGGAAGTAAGCTTTGTTAAAAACTCTCTGGGATTTTTGAGCTTAGATAATTGGAGTCTTCGAGGAAAAGAGGTGAACCTTTCTTGGAAAGATTCCTATGAACTTTTCAATGGAGTCAAGGTTGAGGGAGAGACGCGTTTTAAGGGGTCATTAGAGCTAAGTTCAGATTCAAAGAAAAATACTGACTTAAAATTAGCGGGTGTTTGGGATCTCACTCGAGGACAATTTCATTTTCAAGATTTATTTTATAAAGAAAAGGGAGCTCCTTTTTCTATCAAAGCGTCTATTCAAAGAAAAAATAATCAAAATGTCCTCTTTGAAGGAAGTGCGGAAGGACGTAAAAACTTTTTCAAATTTGCTCTACATAAAGATAATATGCTTGAGTTGAAATTTCCTCAGATTTTTCAATCCAAAAAAGGGTCTTTTACAGGAGCACTTAGCTTTAAGCTTTGTGAGGAATCTGAAAATCGTTCTTGTGCTCCAGTTATCCAATCTTATGATTTACGTATTGCGGATTGGGTGTATCTACATCCTGAAATGGGTACTGAGTTTAAATTATCGGGTGAAGTTAAAAAAAATTCAAAGAGTGTCACATACAAAAACTTAAGAACCGAGTTAAGCGATGTTTCTTGGGTTAAAATTGATGCGGAATTGAAGGAAGATGAGAAGATTCGGGATTTCGTGAGGCTGGAAGCTTTTTCGAATTTAAAAAACTTCAAAGACGCCAATGTCGGGCAGTTTTTTAAATTATTAAAAAATAAACCCACAGATCTTGTCTTGAACTTCAATTTGGAAGATCAGAAAAAGAAGTGGACTTTTTTAAGTCATGCTGAGTTCATCAATAAAAAATTAAAGCTTATTGATTGGAAATTATCCAATGAAGATCTTCAATTTGAAGGACAGGGTGAGGTTGCTTTAGAAAATTATTTGCTAAGAGGAGAACCTTTATCTCTCACAGCGAGTGCACAAACAAAGGGAAGTCTTGAGTCTTTTTCTCAGCTCTCAAGTCGAGGTAATTTCGAGGGGAAAGTTTTTTTAGCGTCGAGTGGATTTAATTTAAATGACTGGGCTCAAAAAATGGAAGCTCGTTTTCATGGAAAGCTTAACTTTTATGATTTGCCTGCAACAAAACTCATGGGACAACTTTTTAAAAGCTATGCTTCTGAAGCTAAAGAGAGTTTTTCGAAAACTTTACAGGGATGTTTTCCTGAAAAAATTAAAGGTAAGGTAGATTTGAATTACGCTAAAGGAAATTGGGAACTTTCACAAAGTCTTTTCAAGGGTCAGGATAAAGATTCGATGTTGAAACTTCAGGGATCTCTCAATGATTTCAATCGAGTGAGTCTCCTTGCTCATTACCTTCCCGGCTCAGCTTGTAGCCCCGTCTTGTCGGCTTGTTTGGGTGAGGCTTTTCCAAAGGGTGGGATTGCTTTGGATTTAACGGGTTCTTTTAAAGATCCTGAGACAGATTTTGATTTTAAATCTATGAATGAGGTATTGGATAAGTGCGCGAAAAAAGATGAAGTTCGAAAACTTGCCTCCAAGCCTCAGCTCAAAACCGAAGATCAAGCTCAGCGTATCCGTTCGCTCAAAAACTTTTACCAGTCTCGTTAATCAAACGCTTTCTTGGTACGCACAAACACAAAGAAGCCTACCGTGGAGAAAACAAAAGCCTGATCCTTATGAGATTTGGATTTCGGAAGTGATGTCTCAGCAAAGCACTCTCAAGATGATGCTCCCCTTTTATAAAAAATGGATGCATCGTTTTCCTGATCTCTCCTCGTTAGCAAAAGCCCAAGAAGAAGAGGTGCTTCAGCTCTGGCAGGGGCTTGGTTATTATTCGAGAGCGAGAAATGTTTTAAAAGCGGCGAAAGAGTTCGTAACTTATAAAAACTTCCCCTCAAATGTAGAGAAACTTCTTCTTATAAAAGGAATTGGTCCTTACACAGCCTCGGCTATTGCTTCTATTGCTTTTGATCAGGCAGTGATTCCAGTTGATGGAAACGTAATTCGTGTTTTATCTCGTCTTTTTTTGATTCCAAATGCTTTGAATGATCGAAGTGATTTAAAGAAAATTCAAGAAAAGGCTCTCGAGTTGGCCCAGTATGTTCCCGCTGGTCAAAGGGGGGCGATGGCTCAGGCATTGATGGATTTGGGGGCCACTGTGTGCCGACCGGGAGCC
Source organism: Bacteriovoracaceae bacterium (assembly GCA_947467125.1). Taxonomy (GTDB): domain Bacteria; phylum Bdellovibrionota; class UBA2428; order UBA2428; family UBA2428; genus CANIGN01. Next base: position 14,258 of record CANIGN010000023.1, read on the forward strand.
TTGGCTCAATGTGCTGGGTGTCCTCTTAGAAAGCTTTGTGAAACATATAAGTTAGAGATTTCATCGGGGTGTTCAAAGGTAGCGGCGATTCCTCAAAAAAAGGAGCGACAAGGGCTACAAAAAATTACCCGCTTACTCCTTTTGTATCGAAACAAAGCGGGGTGTCTTTTAATTCGAAAAAGGCCCTCAGGACTACCTTTAGAGGGTCAGTGGGAGCTTCCATCGCTTGATTTAGTAAGTTCTGATGACTGGGTGAGAGAATGTTTGGGGGGTGCTTTTGAGGTTAAAAGGGGCTTTCGGCATACAATTATGAATTCAGCTTATTCGGTATGGCTTGTGGAGGCGGGGAAGTTTGCCGGGGCTTTAAAGGGACATGTTTTTTATTCAAAAGATCCTCAGACCCCCTTAACGCTTACAACCATGACCCAAAAGGCACTCTTTGTTCTTGAAAAGAATCTTTAATCAAGGCATAAATAAATCCTTCTATGGCACGTGTTTGTAAAATTACTGGTAAAAAACCTCTCGTTGGAAACAACGTTTCTCACTCAAACCGCAAAACAAAGATGCGCCAACAACCTAATCTTCGCACAAAAAGAATTTTTGATGAGGCTAAAGGTGTATGGGTAACTTTACGTGTTTCTGCTTCAGGATTGCGTAACATTACAAAGCTTGGTCTTCGTAAAGCTTTGGCTCAAGCCGCTAAGTAATTCATTAGCTATTTAGTTGGATCATATCTAAATTTTAAAAATAAATCTTTTGCGCCTTCGGTCGCTTTCTCCATTAAAGATTTTTCAGTTAACTTTTCTAAGAGTACTTTTTTTACTTCTTTTATCTCATCTGAGGTCGCACATTTAATTTTACCGTCTCTATCTAAAAGTGAAGGAGCTTTTTTCTTGATGTATTTGAGGACTTCTTGAGAGCTTTTTGATTCTGGTTTGAGGGCGAGATCTCGAAAGCTATCTTGGATACTTTTTATTGCAGAGGAATATTCTTTTAAATTCTCGATTTCGTTGCGAGCGCTTTTAGCGTCCTCAAATTCTATTTTTGCTTGGGTAAGTACGGATTCAGCCTTGTTTCTAATATCAATGATATTTGAGTTCTTAAGATCGGTGTCAGAGTTGGGTTTCGTGGCATTTGTAAAAAATTCGTTTGCAGCATTATATTCTTTTTGTGCTTTTTTGAGTTTGGTTTCTTTATTTTTTATATCTTCGCTTTTAAGTTTCATGTCCAAAACTTGTTCAGGAGTAATGTCTTTTTTTATAGGAAATTTTTTCAAAAGCTCCTCGCTAATTTCAGAAGGCTGGTTGACACTTTGTAGAAGAATTTTTGCTTTGTTTATATCAGCTTCTTTTTTGAGCTTTTCAAGTTCTATTTTAGTTGCGTCAAAAGCCTTACCGGTGCTTTCTCTTTTGCTTGTATCAGTGGCAGCTTCTTTTGCGGCTTTTTCAGCTTCTTTGAGTTCTTTTTCTTTCTGTAAAATTTTAACATCTAAGTCTTTGGTTTTTGCTTCGCAGATAAATTGATTTTTTTGAGAGCTTGCCTTTATTTCTTGAGCAGCTTCTGTAAGTGCTTTTGAGATTGAGGGATCTTTTTTATGTATTTTTTCAAAAATTTCGTCTTGTGCATTTTTAATGGCTGGATAAGAGATGAGAATGCTTCTGTAATCTTGCGCAGTTTGATTTTCGGAAAGCTTATTGAAGGCTTTGTTAAAGTAAGAGGATAGTTTTTTATTTTTTAAAATTTTATCTAAATCGTCAATACTTAAAGGAGATTCCTTCTCGTTTTCTGGAATCGTTTTTTGTGATTGTTGGTCTAAGAATTTTGAAGCAGAAGGTTTGAGGGCCTCTTTGATTTTAGAGCTCAGTGCTTCAACACTTAAATCTTTTTGATCAGAAGAACAGGCTATAAGCTCTTGTAGTTTTTTTAAGACTTCGTTTTGAAGGGGCTGAACTTTTATGGCCTCTCTTTTTTCGGTAATTTCTGAGAAGGCAGATGTCTTGTTGGGATTGTGTGACTTTGGAAGCGATGTGGTTTCGGCTTTCATTTGAAGAGAAGCGATTATTCCCAAAAATCCAAGACTTTGTTTAAAAAAAGAGACACAACTCTTAGCCATTTTCATGAATCTTTTTTCGGATTAAAATTTTCTTCTTCTGAGAGAAAAATTCATTTTAACCGTATATTCACAATCGGCGTTAGAATTTTGACGAATTCAATCACTTTTGTTCTTAGCCGATAAGAGCTCGTGGTCTCTAAAAAAGAAGACGTTCTGTGGGAACAAGTTTTTGAAGTCTTAGGAAGCGATGATCGCCTCAAAAGATTTTTGAGGCTTCCTCGTTATGAAATTGTGGGACTTATGAAAGCTCATGGAGAAGATTTGCCCACAAAACTATTTGTGATTTTTCGTTTGATTGAAAAGGGTTATCGAATGGAAGCCAATCGCTTGATGCTCCATTGGGGAGACTACAAAGCTTTTGCAATGATCATGCACATGGTTCGCTCTATTCGTATCTGGAAATTAGAAACACTCTCTTGTGAGGGAAAGAAATATCTAGAGGTTTAATCATTATGGAAGAAAAAGCAGCCAGTATATTTGAAGATTCGCTAGCCGAATTTTTAAAGCCGATTAAAGCTCTTTTGGATGACCCAAGCATTACGGAAGTCATGATTAACGGAGCGAGTGAAATCTTTTACGAAGTGAAAGGTAAAATTAAAAAAAGTGATTGTTCCTTTGAAAACGAGTCTGCTCTTCTTGCCGCTGCTCGAAATATTTCACAATTTGTAGGAAAACGAGTTTCTGAATTAGAGCCCATCGTTGACGCAAGATTGCCGGATGGAAGCCGTATCTGTATCGTGATTCCTCCTTGTGCCAAAAACGGAACTACAATCGCGATTCGTAAGTTTGCAAAAGAAAAACTAGGGCTCAAAGATTTGATTCAATTTGGAGCGATGAGTTCTGATATGGCTCGCTTCTTAGATGTGGCAACTGTGCTTAAAAGAAATATTCTTGTAAGTGGTGGGACGGGTTCGGGTAAAACAACCTTGCTCAACGTTTTGGGATCTCGTATTCCCGGTAATGAACGAACTCTTATTCTTGAGGATACAGCTGAATTACAAATCAAAAGTCAGCACGTCGTTCGTTTTGAAACAAAACACAAAGACTTTGAAGGCAAAGGCGAAGTGACGATTCGCGATTTGATGAAGGCTGCTTTGAGGCTTCGTCCAGATCGCATCATTGTGGGTGAGGTGCGTGGATCAGAGGCCTTAGATTTAATTCAAGCCATGAACACAGGTCATGAAGGTTCCATGGGAACCGTGCACGCAAACAATTGCTTTCAAGCCATGAACCGTTTGGAAACTCTGTGTATGTTGGGCGATCTGGGAGTTCCTGCTCAAGTCATTCGAAATCAAGTGGCGGAAGCTGTTCAGATGGTGGTTCAGGCCAATCGTTTGCGAGATGGAAGTCGTAAGCTTACGTCGATCACCGAGATCTTGGGTCACGACGGAGACAAGTACATTACTCGCGAAATTTTTCGCTTTAAACAAACGGGTTGGAGTGAAGAAAGTAAGATCATTGGTCATCACGAAGCAACAGGCGAAGAGCCAGGCTTCAAAGAAATGATTCAAAGTTCGGGTATGAATTTTCCTTTTGGGATCTTCCATAAAAAAGCTGCTTAAAAAGAGCCTTAAAAGCTCACAAGACTTTGCAAATAAAAGGCGATAAATCCAGCTATTTTTCAGCGAACGCACGGGTTTTTTGCTTGCCCCATCCATGAGGTGTTGTTACGAGGGAGTTCAATGTCCAAAATTAGCCATGTTTATGCTCGTGAAATACTAGATTCTAGAGGCTTTCCAACTTTGGAAGCAGAAGTTCATTTGGACTCGGGTGTTTGGGGCCGAGCAGCGGTTCCCTCTGGAGCTTCTACGGGATCTCATGAGGCTTTGGAGCTTCGTGATGGAGATAAGGCCAGATATCACGGCAAGGGTGTTTTAAAGGCTCGAGACAATGTGAATTCAACTCTTGGTCCTGCGCTTGTAGGCCGCGATTCTCACGATCTCAAAGGCAATGATTCACTTTTGTGTGAACTTGATGGAACTCCTAATAAAACCCGTTTGGGAGCAAATGCGATTTTGGCTCTCTCTCTTGCCACAGCTCATGCTGCTGCAAATGATTCTAAAATTTCTCTTGCTGAATGGATCTTGGCAAAGTCCAAAGATCTTGGATTTAATTTTAGTCCGCGTATGCCTGTTCCTTTGATGA
>CANIGN010000024.1 GCA_947467125.1 Bacteriovoracaceae bacterium
TGAAAGCGCGCTTGAAGTCGAAAGGATCAAAGTAAAATGTGTGGCATCGTTGGTTATGTAGGGCCCAAAAATGTTTCGGAAGTTTTAATCGGAGGCCTCGAGCGTCTTGAGTACCGTGGTTATGATTCTGCAGGCGTGGCTCTTATGCCGCATTCAAAAGAGGATGTTTTAATCAAGCGATGTGTAGGAAGAGTGAGCGCTCTGAAGGATGCATTAAAAAGCGTAACAGGCGACTTTGCTCAAGGCATTGCTCATACCCGTTGGGCAACTCACGGAGTTCCCTCAGAGGTGAACGCGCATCCTCATAAAGCGGGTAGAACTTTCCTTGTTCATAATGGAATCATTGAAAATTATCTTGAGATTAAAGAAGAGCTTCAAAGACAAGGTCAGGAGTTTGAATCTCAAACAGACACAGAAGTTTTTGCTCATTTAATAGAAAACATTCGTTACAAGCTTTTAGCAGGAAGAGATTTTGAATCGCTGAGTCTTCCTGAAAAAATTTCAAACGTCTTAGAGAGTCTTAAGATTGGAACGCAAAAAGTTGAAGGTCATTATGCGATTCTTGTGATGGTGGCGGGTCTTGAGGGGCATTTGTTTGGAGTGCAAGCGGGAGCACCTTTAGTGGCGGGAAAACTTACTGATTCGCTTTATATCGGAAGTGATTTGCAAGCTTTGTTGCCGCATTTGTCCGACATGCATTTCTTGCCTGCCAAAACAATTTTTGCAGGACAAATTAATCATTTGGATTTTTACGATTTTGATTTAAAGAAAAAAGAAATTCCAATGAGTCGCATTGATTGGTCGCCCGACAAAATTGCAAAAGGTGGATTTGATCATTTCATGCTGAAAGAAATCTTTGAGCAGCCGAGCGTTGTAGCGGATACTTTGAGCGGGCGCTTGCCAACCGAAGAGCTTGGATTTCTATGGGATGACTTAGAAAAACACAAAGATCTTTGGAAAAATGTAGATCGTTTGCATTTTGTGGCGTGTGGAACAGCTTATTATGCGGCTCTCACTGCAAAATATTTTTTTGAAAAATGGGCGCGTATTCCTGTTGAGGTGGATCTTGCGAGTGAGTTTCGTTATCGCAATCCAGTTTTCACTCAAAATACAGTTGTGGGAGTTGTGTCTCAATCAGGAGAGACAGCAGATACTTTGGCGGCTTTGCGTTTAGCTCTTGATGAAAAAGTTAAAACATTTGCTGTCTGTAATGTGCCTGGCTCGTCAATTTCACGTGAGGCGAATGTCAATTATCAAACAAAAGCAGGTCCAGAGATTGGAGTCGCTTCAACAAAGGCTTTTTCGACGCAGCTTGCGATTCTTTCTGCTTTAGCCCAAGATGTGGCCCGCATGAGGGGCACTCTCGTCAATTGGCAAAATGAAGCCGAGTCTCTTGCGCGTGTTCCTCTTTTGTTAGAGCAGGTGCTCACTCAGTCCAAAACTTATCTTGATATGGGTGCAAGTCTTGAGCGTTTCAAAACAATTTTGGTTGTGGGACGAGGGTTGATGTATCCCATTTCACTTGAGGGCGCTTTGAAGATAAAAGAAATTTCTTATCGTCATGCTGAAGGATATGCTGCTGGAGAGTTAAAGCATGGACCTATTGCTCTAATAGATTCATCTACATGTGCAATTGTTTTAAATCCGAAGGATGATGTTTCTGCTAAAACCTTGTCTAACTTACAAGAGATCAAAGCTCGAAGTGGTTGGATCATTGGTTTGGGAGTGGAAAAGCACGACGCTTTTCGCAAAGAGTGTAATGAGTACTTAGCTTTGCCTGAGGCTGACTGGGCTTTATCTCCAATGCTTTATGTTGTGCCCTTGCAGTTGATGGCCTACGGACTTGCTAAGCAATTGGGATGCGACATCGATAAGCCTCGAAATTTAGCCAAGTCTGTGACGGTTGAGTAAAAAACTATCTCCCAATCAACTTTCTAGAAATTTTTGTCACAAGATCTCTTGGAAGAAGTCGAGTGGCAAAAGCTGTGGCATTATTTTTAAAACCAGGAATGATAAAAGAAGGTTTCTTTTCAAGAGCGCTGAGAGCTGATTCAACGACAAAAGTTGGGCTTTGAATTTCAAATTTTATTTTTCGTGGATCCATATGAGCGACTTCCCAGAAGTCTGTTTCAGTTGCTCCAGGGCAAAGAGCCATGACGTAAACGCCTGATTCTTTGAGTTCTTCGTGCAGAGCTTCTGAGAGATGCAACACATAAGACTTAGACGCAGCATAGGCTGCCATGTAGGGAATGGGTTGAAAAGCGGCTCTTGAGGAGACGTTGATGAGGGTTCCTTGGTTATCTTTAAGTTGTTCAAGATAGAGGCGCGATAATTTTGTGAGTGTGACGATGTTGAGGACTAACATTTTTTCTAATTCGAGAACGTCATTTTTTGAAAAATCGTCTGTGACTCCAAAGCCTGCGTTGTTGATAAGCGTTTCAATTTTTAAATCTTTAGTTTTCTCAAAAAGTTCTTCTGCTGAATAAGTGTGTGAGAGGTCTTGTTTAAAAACTTTTACATCAACCGAGTATTTTTTTAGAAGATGAGATGCCATCTCTTCTAATTCTTTTTCGGAGCGCGCAACAAGGATAAGGTCTTTTCCTTTTTGAGCAAGAGCTTCAGCAAAAGCTTTCCCTATTCCCCGTGAGGCTCCCGTAATAAGAGTGTATTTTTTCATGATTAAAACTTTATCTTATTAAATTAATTTTTAATCAAAAAATAAAATCCAATCGCAAATAATCCAAAAGCATAAGCAAGATAGCGAGTGGCTTTTGTTTTTCCCATTGCGATTTCAAACATTCCTGCAAGAAGAGGAGTTGTTCCAGATAAAGCTATAAGAGAGGTGAGGTTTCCGATCTTCACTGCAGAAATCCAAAAGGTGAGAGAGACATAAGTGCCTAAAGAGCTGGCGATGAGAACGGTGATTTTTTTTCGCCGACTGAGCTTTTGAAATGAATCCACAAGGCGGGTTTTGAGAATTGGTTGAAAAAGTAAAAACCCCAAAAACGCTCCAAGGGCTCTCATTGCGCAAACATTCATCACGGATTCATTGGGGTTAATGTTTAAAGCATAGCGGGTTGTCACGTTTCCAAGGCCATCAAGAATAATTCCAAAGAGAGCCATAAGAAGTCCTGGGATTTCCCAGTGGCCCTCTTTACGAAACTTCTCAATACTCAGGGTAAAAACACAGGCAATAAAAAAGAAGATAGCGATAAACTTTGTGTAAGGGGGTTTTTCTTGAAACAGAAAAAAGCTCCAAGTAGCCACAAATATTGGGGAAAAGCTAAAAATCATGAGGGTTCTTGCAGAACCAAGTTTTGCAAAAGCTGTGCATAAAAAATGATCGGCGCAAAAAAGTCCCAAGGCGCCACTCAACATAAAATAAGGGGCTATCGACCAGACCGGTGTCGATTGAAGTACGAGCGCTGTGAGTCCAAAACAAATAAAAGCGATAATGAGCTTAAAGGAGTTGATCCATTTGCCAGAAACCTCTCTAGAGAAGTCAGTAAAGAGCGTAGCGGAAAAGGCAAATATAAAGTTGGCCCCAAAGGCTAAGAGAAACGCCACTTTTGAATCTTAACTGAGGGGAAGGGGGTCTGTCTTTTGAAAAGCAAAAATGTTCACTTTTGCGAACATTTCGAGCTGGCTTGGAAAGCTCAGATAGGCGATAGTGACCAGGTGAAAAAATTGGGGTGTTTGACCTCTCTCGCATTCGTAGCTCTTTCTCACGCTTCAAATCATTCCTCTACTCACGCTGCTAACCAGACTGCTACCCAGGCTGAACTTGAGGGTTGCAAAAATACACTTGTTATCAAAGTTGTTGTACACATGGATGAAGTTCTTGAGATGCCTTCTGATTACACAGATGCGCGTGATTGGTTGCTTTATCATGGCCCCCAAATGCGCCTTTCTGATCTTGGAAACGAATTGCTTCGTTTAAATAATCTCGAAAAAATTAATATGGAGGCTCATGGCGGAATTCCCGAAGATATTCAGGCAGCCAAGGCCGTTCAGGAAAAGAAAAATCCTAATCAAAGATATTTGCTGCCTATGACCGCTGTTGCAGCCACAGAGATTATGCGTTTTAGAACGAACGAAACACATCTATTCTCGCACGCTCAAATGAGACTTGTGCAAAGAAATATTTCTCGAGAAGAAATTCAAAATCTCTTAAGAAAAAAACAAGTTTCAATATCCAACGTTGATTATTTGAGTGAAAATTATGGTCGCTTACGTCTGAGTAGCAGACTTCTTTCCGATAAAGACAATGTTCTAGGCGAAACGGATACAGTTGCGATTGTTGATACACGAATTTTAAGACAAGGAAAAACTAAGATTTTCGTTCCAGAGCTTCAAGTGGTGACGGTTTATAAGGATAATTGGAAATTGCTCCGCAAGTCTATTGGTGAGGAATTGGTTCCTGCCCTTGGTTTAGAGGAAAAAGAAGCTAAGAAACTTGCGAATTTTCTAATCAGTCTCGATCATAAGCATCTTGTGACAGATGTCGATGCAGAACGCTATGCCTCCGATTATGAGAATTTGGTAGCCTTGCTCAAATCTGAGGAAAAGGCTTTTCTGGCCGCTGAGTTCTATGTGAAATTTGTTGAAAGTTCGAATCAAGATGCGGCCTATGTTTTGAGGTATTATTTCTTACCTCATCGCCCATAAAAACCTTCTGAATACAAGTCCGAACTCAGCAGAAACATAGCTAAAATCCGGTTTTTCTATTTGATAAACGACCCTAATATTCACTATGTCCAGAGGTGTATGAGAAAATTTTTCTCCTTCGTGATTTTCCTTGGCCTTTTTTCTCTTTTAACAAGTTGTTCAGAATCAAAAGTAGGAACGAAGAATCGTCCTTTTGCGATGTATTTTATTCCTTCTGTGGACGCTCAAAAACTTACAAATGTGAGCGCTGAAATGGCTAAGTTTGTTTCAAAATATGTTTCTCAAAAAATCTACAACAAAGACGAAGGCTTTTATGTGAAGTCATCGGTCCCCACAAGTTACATCGCCGTTGTAGAAGCCTTTGGAACAAAGAAGGCGGACTTCGCAACTTTCTCAACTTTTGCTTACATACTCACACGAGACATTAAAAAATATCCCATCGAAGCTTTGGTGCTTACCAAAAGAGCGAATGGCGAAAAAACCTATAAGGGGCAAATCATTGCTCGAGCGGACAGCGGAATTAAATCTTTAGCAGATTTAAAAGGAAAGACTTTTGCCTACACGGATGCTTCTTCGACTTCAGGTTTTATCCTTCCTTCTAAAATGCTCAAAGACCAAGGCATTCAAACAAAGAATTCAGTTTTTGCATTGAAGCACGATAACGTTGTGACCATGGTGTATCAGAAACAGGTCGATGCAGGCGCAACATATTATTCAAGCCCCGAAACCGTAGAAGTGAATGGAAAGAAAACTTCTAAAATTACAGATGCTCGAGCTCGAGTGAAGACTCAGTTCCCAGATGTTGAAGAAAAGGTAAAAGTGATTGGTTATACAGAAGAGATTCCAAATGAGCCATGGGTCATACGCTCAAACCTTTTTGCTGATCCTCAAGAAAACGAAAAGGTGAAGGGCTATGTTTTCGAAGCTCTTGAAGCTTATGCTGCAAGTCCTGAAGGCCAAAAAGCCATTGATGAACTCGCTGGTGCAACGGGCATTGAGCGTGTAACGGATGCTGCTTACGATAAAATTCGAGAAGTCATTATGGCGAATAAAGACTTAAACCTCGAAGAGACCGTTAAAAAAGGAAAATAGGTTGCATCGAATATGTCGAATACTTCAAAGCCGATTTTAGAAATTAAAAATCTTTCAAAAATTTATGATGATGGAAGGCAGGCACTTAACGATGTTTCTTTTTCTGTGAACAAAGGAGATTTCTTCGGAGTGATTGGATTAAGTGGATCAGGAAAGTCCACTCTTCTTCGTTGTATCAATCGATTGATTGATCCTACCTCCGGGCAGATTCTTTTTAATGGAGTGGATCTCGCTTCTTTACCTAAAAATCAATTGTCTGAACAAAGGCAAAAAATTGGAATGATTTTTCAACATTTCAATTTGATTTCACGAAAGTCAGTTTTAACAAACGTTCTTTTGGGTAAGCTTGGTCAAGCTTCTTTGCTCCAAGGATTGTTTGTTAAGTTTCCTCAAGAAGATATTGATCGTGCGATGTATTTGTTAAGCATTGTGGGGTTGAAAGATAAGTGGAAATATCGCGCTGGCGAATTGAGTGGTGGTCAGCAGCAGCGTGTTGCGATTGCTCGTTGTTTGATGCAAAAACCTGAGATTCTTTTGGCAGACGAGCCTGTAGCGAGTCTTGATCCAGCAACTTCTCATGGAGTTATGGATCACTTTGAACAGATCAATAAAGAAATGGGAATTACCATTTTGTGTAACTTGCACTTTTTGAGCCTTGTTCGAAGATACACTCCTCAAGTGGTAGCTTTGAAGGGCGGACAAAAAGTTTTTTCTGGTTCTTCCAGTGGAATTGACGAAGAATGGTTCAAGCGAATTTATGGCGAAGGCGCTAAAGAGGTACAAATCCGATGATTGACGTTTTTCAAAAACGATTTGAAGCAGAAAAGCGCAAAGCTTTTGTAGCGACTCTTTTTGTTGATACTTTTTTAATCTTTTATTCTTTTTTCTTGGTTTATTTTTTATCGCTTTCATTTTCGCATGAGGTTTCTTACGCAAGCCAAAACTTGAGCGGTTCTTTTTTGGGAATGATGCTTCCTGTTTCGGCTTTGATTGCTTTTGTCTGGGGAAGGTGGGGGCGAAGTCCGGGTGTTTCTCTTGTTTACCGAACAAATCGTTATTTGAAATCCGTTGTTCGAGATGAAGAAAAGCGTCAGTGGTGGAAGAAGCCTTATGGAGTTTTCTCTTTTGTTATTTTGATCGGAACTTTTGTTCTGGGTTTTCAAATTACAGATGTAAGTTTTCGATCTCTGTTAAGCGAAGAAGGCATGGAGGGTGCTAAGAGAATTTTTACAGCACTTATTACTCCAAATTGGTCGATCATTGGGCTTGTTTTAACAGCTATGCTTGAAACAATCTTTATTGCTTTAATTGCAACGACACTGGCTCTTCCGGGTGCTTTTGTAGCGTCGTTTTTTTGCGCGCGTAATCTTGTAAGAAATTCTCGTTCTGCGAGTTTTTTGTCTGTGATTCTTCGAACTCTTTTCAACTTCAGCCGTTCAGTTGAGCCTGTGATTTGGGCGATTATTTTTTCTGTTTGGGTAGGGATTGGTCCTTTTGCGGGAATGTTAGCCTTAATGCTTCACTCTGTAGCGTCTCTTGCAAAACAGTATGCTGAAGAAATTGAAAACTGTGAATCTGGGCCGATTGAAGCCATGGAAGCAACGGGAGCGCGCAACATTCATGTTATCTGGCACGCGGTGGTTCCTCAGGTTTTGATGCCTTTTCTTTCGTTCACTATTTTTCGCTGGGACATCAACATTCGTATGGCCACGATTATTGGTCTTGTGGGTGGCGGCGGAGTAGGAACTTTGCTGATGCAATATCAGGGCTTGGCTCAGTGGAATGAAGTGGGCACGATCGTTATCGTGATTGCTATTGTTGTTTGGATGATGGATTTCTTGAGCGGTAAGGTTCGAGAAGCTCTTCTGTGAGATTTCAGCTGTGAGTTTTTACCTATGAGCTTTTATCGAGAAAAGCGACATCCCTGGATCTCGCAACATGAGCCCCATCTCAAAAACATTGAAAGTGGAAAAGAGCTGATTGCTCGAATAAATTCCAAATATCCTCAAGCTCATTCATCGTTAGCTTGGGTGATTGATTTGGATTCGACTCTTTTTTGTACAGGTCCTCGTAACAAAGAAATTTTTAGAAGCTATCTTCATTTTTTGAAGCAGCAGCAAGAAGTTCCTGCGATTTGGTTTGAGGCGCTCGATAAAATGGATGCCTTGAAGCAAAGCTTTAGCATTCGTGAATCTTTAGAGTGGGCGCTTGTCGATCACGGGATTTCTGTGGAAAAAGCAAAACACGAATCTTTTGAGATTTGGAAGGCTTTTCAGCTTTATTGGGAACATCACTTTTTTTCGAGTGAGTTTATGTTTCACGATCTTCCTTATCCGGGGGCTGTTGAATTTGTAAATGAAATTTGGAATCAAGGATTTCAAATAGTCTACTTAACGGGTCGTGATGTGGCTCGTTCCTTAGAGGGAACGCGAGCCTCTTTAACAGAGCACAAATTCCCCGTGGGAGATCGTACGGAGCTTGTTTTAAAGCCTCGTTTTCGATGGAGTATGGAAGACGCTGAGTTTAAAGAAGAAGCTTCACAAGATATTGCTCGTCGTTATGAGGTTGTTTGTTCTTTGGATAATGAGCCCGAGAATTTGCATGTCTTTGCAAAGTATTTTCCAAAGTCTGAGATTGTTCTTTTTCATTCCATCATGAGCCAGAGGGTTCCTGAGACTTCAATATTGGATCTTATGGGAAATCGTGAATTGCTCGTGCTTCAAAACTTTCACTGATTACAAAATTATTTTTTAAGATATTTTTGAATAAGTTCTTTGACGTGCGGCCCGCCTTTTTCTTGAAGGGTGTCGAGCGTGACATCGATGAATTGTTGAATCTTGCCAATGTCTATGTTGAGTTTTTTAAATCCTGAGGCAAAACTCGCCATCGAGCCAAGTTGAGCCGCTTTTTCACCAAAAACAGAAGCAAAACCGCTGAGCTTTCCCATGACTGCAGATGCGTCGGGAGCTGATTTGATGAGTTCTTGCCAATTGTGCCCCACAAGATCTGTTACTTTTGTAAAATTTTGTTTGTCTAATTTTTCTTGGCAAAATTTAAGAAGCAATCCGAGACCGCCTTTGGCTTGTTCCTCAGTCAGGTTTAGTTTCTTCATGAGTTCTTGCACAATATTTTGGATCATGGATTGCTCCTTTTTTTTATTAATTAAATTTTATCCTTGAGATAAAAGTTTTTTAAACTCTTGTGTCAAAGCAGGGACAACTTGAAACAAATCTCCAATCGCACCGTAGTCTGCCTTTTGGAAAATAGGTGCTTCAGGATCTGTATTGATGGCCACAATGATTTTAGAAGTTTTCATTCCTGCTAAATGTTGAATGGCACCAGAGATTCCGCATGCAATGTAGAGATTAGGGTTTACAGTCTTTCCAGTTTGTCCGACTTGCATTCCGTGTGGAACGAAGCCCGCGTCTACTGCAGCACGCGAAGCACCGACAGCAGCACCGATAGCATCTGCAAGTTCTTCAAGAATCTTGAAGTTCTCACCGCTCTTAAGTGAGCGACCGCCGCTTACGATTCTTTCGGCTTCTGTAAGGTCCGGACGAGCTGATTGTGTATTTCCTTCAACAGCCGCTACTTTTGTTTTTGTCGAATCTTTAGCAGCTGACTGTTCAACAATGTTTGCAGCCTTTCCGCTCGGAGCTTGAAGCTTGAACACGTTTGGGCGAAGGCTCAAAGCCGCTTTAGGACTTTTAACTTTAACCGTTGTGAAATATTTTCCCGCAAGATTGGGTCTTTTTACAACCACACTTGATCCTTCAGTTTTAAAATCAATACAATCTGTTACAAGTCCTGCTTCTAATTTGATAGCAAGAGTCGGGAAGAGGTCTTTTACAAGCGCGGTCGCTGCTCCTGCGATTAAAGTGTAGCCGCCCTCTGCAAAAGATTTTGCAATGGTCTCTTTGTAAGTGTCAGGTTGATAAAACTTGAGTGAAGAATCGTTTACGAGATAAAGAGTCTCCGCGCCTTGGTCTCCTGCTTGTGAAGCAAGTTTTGAAGAGGAGCCTGAAAGATTATCGCCAAAACAAATAGTAGATACTTGGTATCCGTTTGCTTTGAGAGTTGCCACAACTTCGAGAGAAGCTTTTTTAATGTTGCCTTCTTTTTGTTCAATGAGAACGAGTGCTTTTGCCATGATGATCTTCTCCTTAAATGACTTTCGCTTCGTTGCGTAGAGCGTCGACGATTTGTTTTGCAAGTTCTTCAGGTGTGCCCTTGAAAACTTTTCCAGCAGCCTTTTCAGCGGGAAGTTCAGCAGCAATGATTTCTACTCGAGAATCTTTTGCACCAAGACCCAGTGATTCAAGAGGAACAACTTCCACCTTTTTTTGTTTTGCTTTCATAATTCCTGGGAGCGAAGCATAGCGAGGAGTGTTGAGCCCTTTGTTAGCAGCAATCACGGCAGGAGCAGTGAGTTCTACAATCTCTTCAGCGCCGCCTTCGATTGATCGACGAGCTTTGATAACGCCTTCGCTTATTCCTTCAAGCTTGGTCACAACTGTTGCACGAGACCATCCCAAAAGTTCAGCAACCATTTGAGGAACAGCAAGAGCGTCGTCATCGATCGCTTGCTTACCTGAGAAGACAATTTGAAATCCTTTTTGTTTGATCACTTCTGAGAGAGCTTTTGCAATGACATAGCTATCGCAGTTTTTATACTCTTCTTCACTTACTTTAACGTGGATGGCATCGTCGCATCCCATAGCGAGCGCTGTTCTTTCAGCGTCTACAACTCGATCTGGACCTACAGAAATCACTGTTGCAGTGCCTTTTGTGGCGTCGCGAGTTTTGATGGCTTCTTCAACGCCAAATTCATCATAAGGATTGAGAATAAACTTAACTCCCGAAAGATCGAGGTTGTTAGATGTCAATTTTGCTTTCGTTTCGGTGTCAGGACATTGTTTGACGAGGACAGCAATTTTCATACGTTTAAGCTTAAAAGAGACCCTTTAGGAGTCAATAGATTGTCGTCTTAGAATAAAGTGTTAACGCACCTTTAAAAAAGGGTTTTTATAAAGAATTTGATTATTTCTTTTGAAAGATTTTCCGATACCTCATCAAAGGATTAATGGGAGATGCTTGCTCGTCGTTTAGGTGATCTTTTAGAAAAAAATCGGTTGGCGACAACTCCGCACGTCCAAGAGTGTTTGGGTGAGCTTGAGAAGGATCCTAAAAAGAGACTTGCTCGGCTTCTTGTTGATAAAGGGTACGTTGATGAGCGTAAATTGATTGATTTCTTTACAGTTCAGTATTCGATGCCGGCTATCGATCTCTCGAATTTTGAAGTCAATCCTGATTTAGTTGCAAAATTAACTCCTCAGTTTTGTTCCAATAATTTTATTATTCCAATCGGAATTAAGGGGGATACAGTTGTGATTGCAACTGCAGATCCCACAGAACACACAGTTTTTGATCAAATTCGATTTGCATTAAAGCTTCGACCTGAGCCTGTTTTGGCACCTGCTTCTCAAATTAAATCTTTGCTCGAAAAAATAGTTGGCGTTCCTATCGATCAGGTGACTAAAGATCTCAGTGCGGGAGAGTTGAGCGAAGGTTCTATTGAGGAAGCTAGTGATGATTCTGGCGGTGGCAATGAGCTAGACGGAGAAGATGCAGCTCCTATTGTAAAGTTTGTCGCGGCCGTTTTGACGGATGCCATCCGCAAACGCGCTTCGGACATTCATATTGAGCCTTATGAAAATGATTTAAGAGTTCGAGTTCGGGTGGATGGTGATTTGGTCGACTCGGTGAAGCCACCTGCGCAAATTAAAAAACCACTTGTTGCTCGTATTAAGGTAATGTCTAAGATGCGACTTGATGAACGTCGAGTTCCTCAAGACGGTCGTATTCGTTTTCGTTTGCCTGAAGGAAAGACAGTCGATTTTCGTGTGAGCACTTGTCCTACTGTCTACGGTGAAAAAGTCGTTATTCGTATTTTGGATAAATCTGCCGCAGTTATTTCTTTAGATAAATTAGGTTTTGAGCCTGAGGACCAGGAGAAGTTTTTAAAAGCCATAAAAAGTCCATGGGGTATGGCTTTGGTAACAGGAGCTACCGGTTCAGGAAAAACAACAACTTTGTACGCGGCACTCAACTCACTCAATACCGTGGACGTCAATATTTCTACGATTGAAGATCCGGTGGAGTATAACTTTGCGGGCATCAACCAATGTCAGGTCCACGAGCAGGTAGGATTTACTTTTGCGGGAGCTTTGAAGTCTTTCTTGCGACAAGATCCAGATATTATTCTCTTGGGTGAGATTCGAGACACAGAAACTGCAAGTATTGCCATGAAAGCCGCTTTAACGGGCCACATGGTTCTCTCCACCTTGCACACCAACGATGCACCCGCGACATTGGCTCGCTTAAAAGATTTGCAGATTGAACCTTTTTTGATCAACAGTGCTTTAAAAGCTGTTGTGGCGCAAAAACTTGTACGAGGTATTTGTAAAAATTGTAAGGATGTTGATGATAAACTAACCAAAGATGATCTTATTAAATTAGGATTTCCAGAAAAAGTTTTAGATAAGTTTAAGCCGATGAGAGGAAAGGGATGTCCCGCTTGTCGCAATACGGGTTGTGTGGGGCGAAAAGCGGTTCATGAGGTTTTGGAAATGACTGAAAATATCAGGAATGCTTTTGGTCGCGGAGCTTCCACTGATGAAATTAAAAAAATTGCTGTTGCTGATGGAATGAAGACCATGAAGACAAACACGATGAAAAAAATCATGCGTGGAGAAGTTCCTGCAGATGAATTGCAAAGCGTTGGAGACGATCAATGAGATATCGTTACCAAGGATATAATCGAGCAGGTCAAGCTGTACAAGGAGAGCTCGAAGCAGGCGAAGAATCCACTATTCGAGCGATGCTTCGTGAACAAGGCGTTGCTCCTCGTACGATCACTCCTGTCGTTCTTTCAGCTAAAGCAGATTTTGATTTAGGAAGTTTTTTTGGGGCTTCAGCAAAACCAGCGTTAAAAGATTTTACAGTTTTTCTTCGCCAGTGGGCAACGATGCAAAGTGCAGGGATGACGGTGATTCAAACTTTAAACGTTTTGGCCGAGCAAACTCCGAATTTAGCTTTTGGAAAAGTTATTTCTAAAATGGCGATGAATGTTCAAGAGGGGATGACTCTTACAGAAGCTCTGCAAAAAAACAAAGGTGTTTTTGATAAAGTCTTTATCAACTTAATTAGTGCAGGAGAAAACTCAGGTACTTTAGATAAGATTTTAGATCGCTTAGCTGTGTACTATGAAAAGATTGCAGCGATTCGAAGAAAAATGATTTCTGCAAGTATGTATCCTGTGATCGCTTTAACCGCTGTGTTTGGCATTGTGATTGGACTTTTAGTTTTTGTCGTTCCCATGTTTCAAAAGATGTATAGCAGTCAGGGTGGGCAATTGCCTGGACCCACTCAAGCACTCATTGATATTTCGAATTTTCTTAAAAGCCATGTTCTTCATATGATCGTTATTATTGGATCAATCGTAGGGACAATTGTTTATGCTTTTAAAGATGAAGAAGCTCGAAAAAAAGTGGATCCCTTTATCCTCTTGATTCCTGTCGTGGGTCCTCTTTTAAGAAAGTCAGCTCTTGCGCAATTTTGTCGAACTTTGGGAACACTCACTCAAGCGGGTGTTCCTATACTTGATGCTTTTCATCTAGCTGCAAAAACCGCAGGTAATTTCGAAATTGAAGAGGCTGCTATGAGAGTTCAGGCTTCTGTTAAAGAAGGTACAACCATTGCGGGGCCTCTTGGAAAAGAAAAAGCTATCCCAAAAATGATGGTGAGTATGATCGCCATTGGAGAGCAAACAGGTGAGCTTGAAAAAATGCTTATTAAAATTGCAGAGTTTTATGAGGACGAAGTCGATGCGATGGTAAGTGGCTTAACGTCTCTCTTAGAGCCCATCTTGATTTTGGTGATGGGGGCTGTTGTTGTCGCTATTATTATCCCTATGTATCTGCCGGTATTCAAAATGGGAGACATGGCCGGAGGTGGCTGATGGATAAAAGCTTCCTCGAATTTCTTTCTAAAAAAAATCAATTTTCGAAAATTCTTGTTTTGCGTTCGTTAGCATACATTGTCATTGTTTTGATTCTTGTTTTTTTTGGACGATCGATTCTTCCCGAAGATGATGCGAGTGTGTCGCTCTCTCAAATTTACGGGGTCATCGCAGGGGTGATCCTTGTTCAGTTTTTATTTTTATTCGTCGACAAACAAGAGAGAAATTTATTTGTTTTGACCGTCGTAGATGTTTGTGTGGCGACTTATATCATCAAAAGTACGGGTGCGAGTTCTTCGCCCTTTCAGGTTTTATTGCCTTTGTTGAGTTTAGTTTCGAGTGTGCTTTTTACAAAGCGCCCTTATTGGATAGCAGCGATTTTTTTAATTTTGCTTCTTATCCCCGTATCAATTGGATTTCGTGCGACCGTTGCAGGTATTGCAATTGGAGTGATTGTGACAGCTTTTGTGGGTCTTTATCTTCGAAGTAATTTAGAAAAAACTGGGTTTGCTTTGAGTCAAACACAAGCCCAACAGCGAAGATTAGAAAGTTTACAAAAAGCAATTATGGCAAATATTCCAAGTGGATTGTTGAGCGTGGATTCGCGTGGGCAAATCATTCAAGCTAATAAAATTGCTTCTCAAGTGATGGGTGTAACAGAGAAAGATCTTGTTGGACAAAATCTTGAGAATTTCTTGCCGGAATTAAATAAGCTTCGGGCTCAACTTGAAACACGAACGTCTATCAGTGACCTTTTTGAGCCGATCGCGAATCGGCGTACGATTAGTTTTAAAAATCAGCAGGGTAAGGAGCTTCGTCTCGGGTATTCTCTGGCAAGACTTTCTTCTCCGGATAACCATGAAATTTTAGGAACCCTTATTCTTTTTCAAGATCTGACAGATGCGATCAATATGGAAGAGAATTTAAAACTTTCCGAAAAACTTGCAGCAGTTGGAAAATTAGCTGCAGGTATTGCTCATGAAATTCGAAATCCTCTGGCAGGGATTTCTGGTGCAGCTCAGTTGCTAGAAGCGGATCATGCGCTGACAGAAGAAAATCAAAAACTACTGAATATCATTCAGCGTGAATCTTCTCGCTTGGATAGCTTGATCAGTGAATTTTTAGAATTCGTTCGTCCTTCCCCGCCTAAGCAAGATCCTATTCAATTGCCTAAAATTGCAAATCAGGTACTTGAATCTCTACAGGTCAATCCCAAGTGGAAAGCTCTTGGATGCCATGTTCACATGAAGACAGAAGAGTCTCGCGATGAGGCTTTAGGGGATGAAAACCGAATTGCGCAAGTTTTGCTCAATCTCGTTTTGAATGCGGGCCAAGCGGGAGCAAAAGAGGTTTGGCTTGAAGTGAGTGAGGGAACACGAGTGCGTGTTTTGGATAATGGTCCGGGTATTCCTGAAGATATACAGGCACGAATTTTTGAACCGTTTTTTACCACCAAAGATCGTGGAACTGGACTAGGGCTTGCGATCGCCTACAAAACTCTTGAGGGTGTGGGCGCGAGTATAAATATCAAATCACCTGTGAGTGAGAAATTCGCCACAGGAGGAACGCTTTTTGAAATTCAGTTTAAAAAAGCAGGAAGCCATTCGAGGGAGGCTGCATGAGTAAGAAAGAATTCAAACCTACAATTTTGGTCGTTGATGATGAATTAAGTATTCGCGAATTTTTGCAGATCATGCTGAAGCGAGAAAAAATGTTGGTGGATACGGCCAGCGACGGAGAAGAGGCCTTAAAGCTTTTAGATCAAAAGCATTATGACTTGGTCATATCTGATATAAAAATGCCAAAAGTTGATGGGCTTGAGCTTTTAAGTCGCGTGAAAGCAAAAGATCCCAACGCTCTGATGTTGATGATCACAGCACATGGTTCAACAGAGCTTGCTGTCGAGGCCATGAAAAAAGGGGCTTATGATTTTTTAACAAAGCCTTTTAAAATCGATGACGTCAAATTGCGTATCGAAAAGGCATTAGAGAATAGAGTTCTTGTCCAAGAAAATGTGCGCATGCGTAAAGAGTTGGGCGAGAAATATAGCTTTGCAAATATAGTTGGCGCGTCTGCTCCCATGATGAAGGTTTTTGATTTGATTAAGCGTACGGCTGCGACAAGTGCAAACGTGTTGATCACAGGTGAGTCGGGCACGGGTAAAGAACTTGTTGCAAAAGCTTTGCATTTTAATTCCCCTGTTAAAGACGGACCTTTTTTAACTCTCAACTGTGGCGCCATCCCCGAAGATTTAATTGAGAGTGAACTCTTTGGTCATAAAAAGGGCGCTTTCACAGGAGCCATCAATGATAAGAAGGGGTATTTTGAAGCAGCCGATGGAGGCACGCTTTTTTTAGATGAAATAGGGGAGTTGCCGCTCAGTTTACAAGCGGCTTTATTGCGAGTTCTCTCGGATGGAACGTTTACACCCGTGGGAGCCACAGAAGTTCGCAAATCACAAGTTCGTGTGATTGCGGCAACCAATCGAGATCTGGAAGAAGAAGTTCAAAAAGAAAACTTCCGTGAGGATTTATTTTTTAGATTGAACGTGATTCATGTAAAAGTCCCTGCTTTGCGTGAGCGTCGTGAGGATATCCCGATGCTTGTGAATCACTTTGTCGAAGATTTCTCTTCTCGTTTTGGTCGCCAAACCCAATCTCTTGCAAGTGAAACCATTGAAATGATGAAGGTATATAATTGGCCTGGAAACGTTCGTGAGCTTGAAAACGTTGTAGAGCGAATGATTGCGCTTGAAGCGGGCCCCAATCTTTTACCTGATTCCTTGCCTGCTCATATTCGTGAGCCTTTGAGGGCTCGCTTAGATTCTCTTCAAAACCATCTTGTGTGGAAGAAGAGTGGGGTTAAAATTGATGATGTACTCTCTCTTGTGGAAAGAGAGTTTGTATTAAAGGCCCTTGAGGATTCAAAGGGTGTGCGCAAGGATGCGGCAAAGTTGCTTTCAATTACGATGCGCTCGCTGCGCTATCGTCTTGAAAAACTCGGCCTCACTTCGAGTGCCGAGGATGATGTGGCTTGAAAAAAACTATTTTCTTTTCAATATTTCTTTTTTGTTTAGCTCAGGGTTTGGGGCAATATTATTTTCCTGCTTTTGATCCACGTGGAAAAGAAGTGGAAGCAAATAAAAAAAGAACAGAACTTTCTTATTATCAATTAAAGGGAAGTGTTTTGGAAAGTTTTTCTTGGCCCGGGCTAACGGCTTTGGATTTTAGTCTGACGTGGCTTCGTGTGCTTGCAAGTACCGATGCTGAAGCAAGTCTTGAGGGGGATTTTTCGTGGCTTTTTCATAAGCTGAGATTTCTTTCACAAATAATCCCCGGAGAAGACACGCGCTTTCAGTCAGCTATTTTGCCTTTTTTTGTGGTGATCGGAAAAGATATGGCTGGAGCCCAGTTACTGTTTAACGAAAAACTTGCTCGAAACGAAGATCTTAAGGATTGGCGTGTTGCTTATTGGGCAGCTTTTCATGCTATGGAAAATATGAACGAAAAAAAACTTGCAGGTGAACTGTTTCTAAGAGCTTCTCAAAGGCCAGGGGCTCCTTATTATTTGCCAGCTCTAAGTTTTCGATTGCTTCAAGGAGAAGAGATTCTGTCGAGTGGAGAGTTGAGAGGCGATGCTCTCAAAAAACTAAGCCCCGAGCTTCAAGAGAAGCTCAGGGCTCTAAGACCAGAATGGTTCAACTAACTAAGATTTGGTTTAGTAACCAATTGTAGTATTTAGTAATACTTTTGCTTGGTTTATAGTCCATTCATCATAAACAACAGATGTATCAGCAGTTGATATTCTTCCTTTAGCATGAACTGTGAACGTAGGTGCTGCAGTGTTAGCAGCGACTGCAGAAAGAGTTAGGCCAGCAGCTGTAGTTAGATTCGTATCTTTAGCGCCTTTTTTTCCAATTGTAGCTCTAACAAAAGTAAATGCACAAGCACCAGTAGGTGCTGATCCAAGTGATGTAGGAACGCCTACAGCATCTTGAAAACCAACAGAATAATATCTGGTAGGCCATGTTGTTGATGTTCCGCTGTTATAGTCAATACTAGCTATAGTTGCACTGTTATCTACACAACCATTTGCAGTTGGTACTCCGTCAGGAGCGTATCCAAGAAATTTCATGAAACTAGAATAAATAGAATATTCAACATAAAAAGCTTTTTCTGTACCATAGATTGCTGACAATTCTACTTTAGCGTTTGATTGTTTAGCTTTTGCTTGGAATTTAAGTAAGTTTGGAACAGCGACCGCAGCAAGAATACCGATAATCCCCACAACGACCATCAATTCGATAAGTGAAAAACCTTTGTTATTGTTTTTAATCATTAATTGTAACTCCTTAGACAATAGTTTAGCTGCTTTTTAAGTGTTCAAAAGTCA
>CANIGN010000025.1 GCA_947467125.1 Bacteriovoracaceae bacterium
CCTCAAAAGGAAGGTCTCTGAGTCGGTATCTAAGCGCATGAAATAATATCTTCATCGATGCCATGCTTATAAGTGTATCAAAGGGTGCGAAGGCTGTCCGTAGGGGTGGTAAGGGTTATTTATTTTAAAAATTGATCAAAATTTTTGAAGGGTAGAACGTGGATTTTGCTGCTGAGTTTATAATCTTTATCTCCCGGGTAAATGATATAAAGCTTATCTAATTGCAAAGTATCTAGGGCATTTGTCATGGAACGAGTTAGTTTGGGCGCCTCATTGTATTTTATTTCTATGCCAATAGGCTTGGTACGCGCTGGAAGAAAAAGATCAATTTCAAATTGGTTGTGAACGGAAAAATAGAAGCATTCCTCGGAGCTGAGTCCTAGTTTGTTGATGGCGGATTCTAGGGCAAAGCCCTCCCACGAAGCACCAAGTTTTGGATGAAGTAATAGATCTTTTGTTTTCTTTAGACCTAAGAGTGAGTGAAAAAGCCCTGAATCCCTTAGGTAAATTTTTGGGGCTTTAACGATTCTTTTGTTAATGTTGCTAAAGCCTGGAAGGAGCTGTCGAACCATAAAAGTTCCAGACAATATATCCAGATAGCGACGTGTTGTTTGGTCGCTTACTCCCATAGATGCGGCTATCTCTGATGAATTCCATGTTTGGCCATGGTAGTGGGTAAGCATCATCCAGAATCGACGCATTTGTGTGCTAGGGATATTAAATCCAAGCTGAGGAATGTCACGTTCAAGAAATGTTGAGATGTAGTCATTTCTCCATTGAACACTTTCTTGAAATGATTTGGCTAAAAAAGAGCGAGGATATCCTCCTCTTATCCAAAGTTTTTCCCAATCTACAACTTCAGTATAGGAAAAGGGGCTCATTTCAAGATAGCTCATTCTGCCAGCAAGAGTTTCGGAGCTTTGTTTGATGAGTTCGCGAGAGGCGCTTCCTAAGATAAGAAATTGAGTTTTTGATTTTTTATCATCTAAAAGAACACGAAGAACGGGAAAAAGTTCGGGGCTTCGTTGAATTTCGTCAATCACGACAAGGCCTTCAAGAGAGGAGAGGGCAAGTTTGGGATTGCTCAAGCGTGCAAGATCTGTGGGATCTTCAAGATCAAAAAAGTGCACTTGTTTTACGTTTGAGGCATATTGCTTTGCGAGTGTGCTTTTTCCACATTGACGCGGCCCCAGGAGGGCAACGGCTCTGTTGGTTCCTTTAAAAAGTGAAGTGATCTTTTTAAGGTACAGATGACGTTTCACGATTAAATTGTACCATGAAAAATCGACATTGGATGTCGAATTTTCATTAAAAATTGATTAGGAATTGACTTGAAACCTTGATTTGGTTGGCCCGCCAGGATTCGAACCTGGGAATGGCAGAATCAAAATCTGCTGACTTACCACTTGTCGACGGGCCAATTGTTGAGAAAGTCGGTTCGGCAAACTGACTTAATGTTCTTTAATAATTAGCAGCAAGGTTCAAAGCCTTCAAGTTAGAGATTCAAAAACAACGTAACTTTTTCGTTACTTATTCCACATTATGTTGGGCAAGGTAGTGTTCAGCGTCCAAAGAGGCTGCGCAGCCACTTCCGGCTGCAGTAATAGCCTGTCTATATCGGTTATCTTGCACGTCTCCGCAGGCAAAAACCCCGGGGATATTGGTAGAAGTCACGTGACCCTTTTCCACACCCGTTAAAATATAGCCTTTAGGATCAAGTTTGAGGCTTTCAGAGAAAAGCTTCGTGTTGGGAGTGTGTCCGATGGCCACAAAAACTCCTTCAAGGGTGAGGTCTTCGGATTTGCCGCTAAGGGTGTCTTTCAAGCGAATTCCTGTTACGCCCTCTTGGCCCAAAACATCTTCCAAAATCTTATTCGTTTTAAATTCAATTTTGGGATTTTGTTGAGCTCGCTCCACCATGATTTTAGAAGCTTTGAAGCTATCGCGACGGTGAACAAGGTAAACTTTAGAAGCGTAACGGCTCAAAAAGTTTGCTTCTTCCATAGCGCTATCGCCTCCGCCCACCACGGCAATCACTTTGTCTTTAAAGAAAAATCCATCGCACGTTGCACAGGTGCTCACTCCGCGACCCATCAAGCGACTTTCATTGGCAAGACCCAACAAGTTCGCAGAAGCTCCCGTAGAAACAATCACCGTATGGGCGTGATATTCTTTGCTATCCACCCAAACTTTTTTGATCTTTCCAGAGAGGTCAACTTTGGTGACGTCGGATGTGATGAATTCCGTTCCAAAACGCTCGGCTTGAGCGCGCATTTGTGACATAAGTTCAGGGCCCATGACTCCCTTGGGGAAGCCTGGGAAGTTTTCGACTTCGCTTGTGAGCATGAGTTGCCCGCCAGCTTGATAGCCTTCAATCATAAGAGGTTTAAGGTTTCCGCGAGCGGCATAAACGGCAGAGGTTAAGCCCGCAGGGCCTGATCCAATGATGATAACTTTTCTAATTTCAGATCTAATCTCAGACATGGAGAGCTAAGATAGAAGCTCTTTGGGTTCTTTACCAGCCCAGAATTTAAGATTCCAAGCAATACTGCGCTGAGTGCTTTTGAGCCACCCGTTTTGGATATATTTGCGGGGGCTTGTGTAAATACAACCCTTGGCTTTTTGAATTTGATTGCCAGCTTTGCGCCATCTTTTGATGAATTCCGCATCAGCCCCTTCGCTTAAAATTTCGTTGAAAGCTCCGACAGCGTAAAAATCTTTTTTAGAAAGAGTGAGGCATTGTTCAAAGAAAGGAGTGCGGGCAATATCCGCGCGTGCATTTGCGGCCCAAGCGTTGACTCCGCAAAGAGCGGGAGCGGGATTTGAAAACTGAAGATCAAAATAAAAAAGAACTTTTTCTTTGAGGCCTAAGCGTAATTTTTGGAAATTTAAAATTTCAAAATCCGAATCAAAAAGTAAAAAGCTAAGGTAGGTGCTTGTTGCTTCTTGGGCACCCTTATTCAAGAGGTGAGCAAGTTTTGCATCAGTTGTAGAAATCCTTTTGAAATTGGGAGGAAGTCTTAATTGAAAACTTTGATCAGAGCCTACGAGGATGACCTCATCGAAAACAGTTTTAAGTGAAAGAACTTTCTCTGTTTTTTCAACAGTCCATTCATTGTGTGCTTCCAGAGGAATAATGCAACTTAAGCTCATATATAAGAAGTTTTCTCGTTTTTTTGCTAAAAAGGAAGGGTGGCCAGTAATTTATCCGACATATCGCGTACTCTTGTAGCTCCTGGAGAGGGTTTGCTTTCAGTTACAACCGGAAGTGATGATAAAAAAACGATCTCCTCGTATTTTTCAAAGGGTGCTTGTGCTTCTAAATCGAGTTGGTCAGCCGAAATTAAAAAAGTTCTCAAACAGGATTGGGTTTTGTTGGCTTGCCCCAGCGATGCGGGTGGGGGGATTTGCCGAGGAGCCGCTCATGGCCCCTTGGGTATTCGAAGGGCTCTTTATAAAGAGAATCCGCAATTTGCGAAACATGATTTGGGAGACATTCCGTGCATTCCGCAACTTTTGCACGATTCGATGAATAGCAAAGCTCAGTTGGATCAAAGCTATGAGGCTTTGTTTCAAAAAAAACGTTCAAAAGGGGAGTCTGTTTCTCCGTTAAATTTACTTTCGGATGTTTTGACTGAACTTTATAAAAATAAAAAGCAGGTTTTTTTGTTGGGAGGCGATCACTCAGTGAGTTGGGCGCCTTTTGAGGCTTTTCAAAAAGCAAAATTAAAACAAAATATTGGAGTTCTTCATTTGGATGCTCACACCGATCTGATGGAAGATCGTTTTGGAGTGGAGCATTGTTTTGCGACATGGGCTGCGCATTCGGTGCGAAAAATTTCTGATCCTGCAAATTGGTTTCAGGTGGGAATCAGAGTGAGTCGCAAAAAAAGACAAGAATGGGAAAAGAAATTTCGTCTTCAGCAGTATTGGATGAAGGATGTGCAAAGAAAAACTCCCGAGCAGATGGCCGATGTGATTGCTCAGCAATGGATGCGAAGTAAAGTGGATTCTTTTTACGTCAGTCTTGATATTGATGCTCTTGATCCCAAGTGGGCGCCTTCCACGGGCACTGCCGAAGAAGGCGGGCTTGATCTGAATTATGTGAAAACACTCTTGCATGAGCTCTGCGCGCGCTTTCCTTTATTAGGCGGAGACTTGGTTGAAGTGGCTCCTCGTATTGGTTCAAAAGAGGATGCAAAAATCACCTTGCATTCAGCTGTGGAATGTCTGAAAGTTCTTCTTCCGTGAGTATTTCTTCTGTAAGTCCTGAAAAATCTGATTTTTGTTTAGGCGCTGTTGTATTGCCTGCAACAGATGGCTTGCTTGTTGATTTGGGCTTTGACGTAAAAGAGCTGGGTCCCCTCGCACTGGGTGTTGTGGTGGAAGAGGGATCAAAGCGTTCGCATATTCACTTTCCAGAGCTTCGAAGAAGTTTGTGGTTGGATCATCGAGAAATCAAAGACGTGCGCGATGAAATGCAGGTGAATTCAAAATTTGCGATGATTCAAAAATATTTCGACGTTCCCGACGCTCAAAAGCTTTCTCCTTTTTTTATGAGCAAGCTCGTTCACTTTTTAAAAGCCACACATGTGCTGGGTTATGATCACGGAAAATTAAGTGATGTCTGGGAAGAGGCTGCGGATCGATTGAAGGATTATTACTCGGGCGATTCACAAGTGGAAGTCACGCGCTTGAGCTTGGGAGTAGAAGAGTATTTGCCGCAAGAATGGGAAAAATTCATAGCAAGTCTTGAGGGCAGAATTTTACTCACTCGCTTTTTGCCAAGCGGAATGCACAAGTTAGAACTTTCGATTTATTTTCGTCGGTTATAATTTTTTCAATTTAGTTTTAGAACGTTTGTTACGTGATGATCAACGTAACTCGTGTAGGCTGCCACCTCGCTTTTCCACTTTTCCTCATCCCAAGATAAAACTTTTTGAAAAACAGCTTTGAGTTGGGGAAGAAGCTTCAAGCCATTTTGATTTTCTTTGTAATAAATCGAGGTCCGACGAACCATAAAGTCTTCAAGCGTAAACACGCTTTGAGTTTTAAGGATAACTTCGACATCTTCTAAATTCATCCGCGCAGCTTCTGTGCTGCCAATGCAATCAGACAAAGCTTTGGGAGAGAAAATATAAGGAAGTGGACGTTCTTTGGTGAGCGTCTTTTTAAGAACGCTTGTCAGAGGTGTCGGCCATTTTTGTGTTTCGCTGACAATGCGGTCTACGCACTCTTCTGCCATTTGACGAAAGGTGGTGAGTTTTCCACCCGCTACGACTAAAAGTCCTGGATCGATAAAGTTAATATAATGTTCTCGAGAAACATTGGATTCAGACATGTCAGATGCAGGGGCCATCAAGGGGCGAAGCCCGGTCCATGTGCTGATCACATCACTTCGAGTAAGGGGATGAGCAGGAAAGTAATCAAGCGCTGACTTGAGAAGGTAGTCCACTTCTTCGCCTGTCATTTGTGTTTGCTCAGGATTGCCTGAGTCATCCAAATCGGTTGTGCCCACCACGGTAAAATCTCCCCAAGGAATTCCAAACAAAACGCGTCCGTCTTTGGGGTGAGTCATCACCACGGCATGTTTGAGGGGGAGTTTTTCTTGGCTCACCACTAAGTGGGAACCGCGAGTAGGGCGCAAAAGTTTTGCAGGAGCTTTTTTGGAATCGCTTACTAATTTTGCAAGCAGAGCATCTGTCCAGGGGCCTGCTGCAGAGACAACAACTCGAGCTCGAACGCTTTTCTTTTCGCCACTGAGTTTGTCTTCGATCTCAATGGAGTGAAATTCCTTAAAAGATTTTGAAGTTTTTTCATTCCATGAAATAGCTGTGCATTCCGCGCGCGAGAGAGCTTTGGCTCCAAGAGTTTGCGCGTCCAAAATATTTACGAGAGTGAGGAGAGCGTCGTCTGTGGCTCCATCAAAATAGTGAATCGCTCCTGTGAGTCCTTCTTGTTTTAGCGCGGGCTCAAGAGTGAGAAGTTTTTGGGCTGAGAATTTTTTATGAATTTCTGGAACCTGAAAGTGAGCCAAGAAATCATAAAGCCAAAGACCTATGTTCAGCTTCCAGAGAGCAACTCGAGAGTTTTTATAAGCTGGAAATAAAAAGGCGAGTGGCTTTGCGAGTTGGGGAGCGAGTTTCCACAAGAGTGCGCGCTCAAGTGTGCTCTCTTGCACGAGTTTGAATTCAAGATTTTCAAGATAGCGAACTCCGCCGTGAATAAGTTTTGAGGAGCGAGAGCTCGTGCCCCATGCGTAATCGTGTTTCTCAACGACTAACACTTTGAGTCCGCGAGAAGCAGCGTCGCGTGCAATGCCTGCACCTGTAATGCCGCCGCCAATGATTAAAATATCAAACGGATTTTTATCGATGAGCGACCAGGTTTGTGCGCGTTCAGCGATGGAGTTCGAAGGAAAGCCTTGTGTTTGCGACATGAGCTTTCTTTATATAATAGCTTTGTATAATAGTAAGTTACGAATGAGGAATTACTTAACTTCTTTGTGAACAGTCACACGCTTGAGGTAAGGATTGTACTTACGAAGTTCCAACTTTTCAGTCGTGTTCTTTTTGTTTTTCTTAGTGAAATAGCGACTAGGAGTCTCGCCTAATTTGCGAGCTTCGGTGCATTCTAAGGTAACAACTATACGATCGTTTTTTCTAGCCACAAAGAGTAGATAGAAAAAGCTTGATGAGCTGTCAATTGAAAGAGTGAGAGGGTGGGCGCTTTAACGAATGAAAAGTCGTGACAAAAGGAGGCGCTTTGCCCCAGCAAAACTCAAAATATAGACGCGTTGCGTAATTTATTTATATATTCAGCAACTTAAGCATATTGCTCTCTTTTAGGCCTACGGCATAATCAAAGGTGAGACGTACCCCAAAGGGGTGCTTTTTCTTGAGGGAGAAAAAGTGTGTTTAAGGAGGATAGAAAAATGAATAAATTTGGAATGTTAGTAGTAGGGGGACTTCTCTCACTCGGCGCTTTCGCAGCTGACGAAGGAGTGACTCTCGGTGGTTATGTGGACGCAGGATATGACTGGTCACACCAAAAAGGAACAGCTGATCAAGGCGGTTTTTTGGTTCGTGAAGGTGGCGTTTATGTAGGTAAGAAGTTCGGCGAATGGCAAGTATTTGGTGACTTCATGTTTGGTGATAACGCTGATGCTCATGGTTTAAACGTTTCTCAAGCTTTCTTGTCTACAAGCATGGACAACGGTCTTTCTTGGAAACTCGGAAAATTCGACGGATTGTTCGGAGCTTATGCTGGTCAGCATGACGCTTGGACACACCGTTTGATCAGCAAAGGCTTGCTCCAAGGATATACTCCTGACAGCCACACTGGTTGGACTGGAAGCTATTCTTTGAGCGACATGCTCAAAGTTTCTGCTCTTGTTGCAAACAACAGCAATCCTAATCTTGTAAAAGACGAAGGAACTGGTCACCCTGACCTCGGTGTTGTTGTAAATGCAGACCTCGACGCAGTTAAAGCTGACGTTGGCGCTCTTTTCAAAACTGGTGGTTACACAAGCGATACAGGATCTGAACTTGGTTACGCTGTGACTGCAAACGTTCACGGAAAATTCAGTGGCTTCGACCTCGGAGTTTTTGGATTGTACAACAAAGCTGACGTTAAAGATGCGAAATCTGATTTCGGCTTTGGTTTAAACGTTGGTTATGATCTCACAAGCAAACTCGGTCTTAACGCGCGTGGTGAGTACTTGGATACAAAGAGCGAAAGCATTGTTTATCCTGGAAATACCTCAGCTACTTCTGTTACAGGCTTGAAGAACGCTATGTTAGGAACAGTGGGTGCTCAGTGGAAATTTAGCAACTCTGTTGTTGGAAAGCTCGACTATTCTTATTTAAAAGCTGATTCAGCTACTAAATTTGAACCTATAAGCAGGGTTAATGCTTCAGTTGTTGCTAACTTCTAATTCGTTAGAATTTAGTTCATAGCTAAAAGCTATAAAGCCCTCTCGGTTTTCGGACCGAGGGGGCTTTTTTTATTTTCAAATTTTTAAATCTAAAAGAATTAAACAATCGCTTCGAGCGCAGACGAAATATTCTCATATTGAAATTTGTATCCACTCTCTAAAGCTTTTTGAGGAATGGCTTTTTGTCCTGAGGCAATCACACTCGCTGCCTCACCCACCATTGCATACAATCCCAATTTGGGAACGGGCAAAAAAGCAGGACGATGCAAAGTCTTGCCCAAGACATTTGAAAATTCTTTGTTGCTCACGATTCCAGGTGCGGTCACGTTGAGCGCTCCATTTATTTTTTCATTTTCAAGTGCATGCAAGATAAGTCCTGCAACATCATCCACATGAATCCAGCTCATATCTTGTTTGCCGCTTCCGATTGGGCCGCCCACTCCTAACTTGAAAGGCAAAAGCATTTGCTCAAGAGCTCCGCCGCCTTTTCCGAGAACAATTCCAAAGCGCGCGCACACGGTGCGAATTTTATATAATCGTTGAGCCGCAAGCGCTTCTGCTTCCCAAGCTTTGCAAACACGCGCAAGAAAATCATCCGCATGAGCGCTTTCTTCGGTACAGTCTTGAGTGCCTGATCCATAAATTCCAATCGCAGAAGCATTCACAAGAACTTTTACTTTTGATCCCGCAAGAGCTTGCACAATTGCATGTGTCCCCTCAATTCGTGAATCATAAATCAGAGCCTTGATGCGATCGTTCCATCGGTCTTTGAATAACGGATGTCCTGCCAAATTTACGACAGCGTCGCAGTCTTTGAGTTGATCTTTCCAGTCAATATTTTTTCGAATATCGAGTGGAAGAACGCTGTAACCCTTTGCTTCGGCTTTGCTTTTGAGTTTTTTTCCAATAAATCCAGTTGATCCAAAAACGGCAATCTTCATAGGGTGTAAACTTAGGCCTTTCTAAAAAGTTCTGCTACACTGAAAAATGTTCGGGGGAGAAAAAGTGCAAATACGCGTCTTTGCGTCATCAATAGTGGGAGTTTGGGCAGCTCTTAGATTTAAAAACTTAGGTCATCAAGTTGAGTTGATCCATCTGAAGAAAGATACAGAAGCTTTGCGTCCTGTTCGAGTTTCGCGAAGTTTGTTGTCGCCCATGATTCGTCAGTTATCTCGATTGGGAATTCCCGTTGCGCATATTTTAGAAGCGCCTGTTTTAAAAGGTTGGGTAAGTACAGAGGGTGATTCTTATAAAAGAGTTTGGGCCGAAGAGGGCATGCACGAAGAGCGTTGGATTGATTCTTTGCGACTGCGTGAGGGATTAATTCGAGCTTGTGAGCTCGAGGGTGTGGCTTATTCGGAAGTTGAAAGTTTTCCGTGTCCGGATTGGGGAAATTTTAATTATTTAGGAATTTACGAGGCCGCTCCAAACGAAGTGGCTCATTGGTCGAGAGCTTTTTTATCTCACGTTCCTGGAAGAGAGACTTATGAAATGAGCGAAATTCAATTTCCTCGTGGAATGGAATCGGCTCTTCAGAAAATTCTCTTTTTTGATTTCGAGGGAGTAAAGGGAGTTCTTGAAAATCTCAATCGGCAGAAAAGTGTTCTGACGTTGATCTCTCGCTCTCATATTTTAATCAATAAAGTCGTTGAAGATCTTCGCACTCGTTTGAGTGAAAAAGAAATGGGAAATCTGCGCGCTTTGTTTGCTTTGAATCCTCATGTTTTTAGAAGAGATTACAAAGCCGAAGTGGGTGATTCGGGTCTTTATATTCCTCAGTTTTGCTTGTTAGGAAGTGGCTTTGGGGGCTTGCCCGTTCTTATGCACACAGGGGTTCGTGAGGGATTAAAGCAGGTTCAGCGTTTGGAAGAGCACCTGGAACAATACATGAGAAATCCAAAATTAGATTATATTCGTGTCGCTGAAGATTGGTATCATGCTGAAAAACAAGGGCTTTTACGTTTATTGTCGTGGCAAAAGGCTTGGGAGTCTTCGCTTTGGTCGCGCATGCATCAGTCTTGGGCGCTGCGGGTGCATCAAATAATGCCAGGAAAATTAAGAGATTTGCTCAAAAGTCCGCTATAGACTTAAATATAAATGGTGAAACGAGTTTTGAATCTTGGCTTTTTGTTTTCAATGATTGTGATGGCTCCCTCTTGGGCGGCTAAATCTAAAATCGAATTAATTGAAGATCGCGAGATGAGTGCTGCTGAACTCAGACAAAAAATCAGAACTCTTCAAGAAAATGTCATCGAGTTGGAAAGTCGTGTTCAGAAATTAGAAGGAAATTCTGAAGGTAAAATTACGTGCTTCATCGAAACTCCTTTTGATGGATTGTTTGATGCAACCGACGTGAATGAAACAAGAGCGCGCGTTGAAGCTGTCAAAGCCTGCATGGGCAAAGTGAAATCTCGCATTCATTGCTCTACTGAAAAAGTGAAGTGCGGCCGGTAATACAGTCTGTTGATAGAGCACATCGACCGCCAGTTCTTTGACGAGAACGTCAAAATCCCGTCTTAAGGTTAAAGTTTTGTAATTTAAACATTAATAAGTCGTATATTTCTTTTTTTAGCGTCAAAAATTCCGTTAGAACATACATGGATAATAAGCAGTCGAGAAAGTTGGCGGTTGTCTTTTTGACTTTATCAGGGTGCTCTTTTGGCGCGTGGGCCGCAACTTATGTTGTAGAAGTTGGCGATACGCTTTCAAAGATTGCGCTTAAGAAATTTGGGAAGCCTATCTATTCAAAGCTTGGGAGTTTAAAGAAATTATTATTAACGAATTCTAATATTAAAAATCCAGATCGTATATATCCAGGTCAGGTACTTAATCTAGATGTTGATCCAACTCAGGATGATTCAATCCTGAATCCAGAGGATCAAAGTGTAAAAGTTGTAGAAGACACTTCTGAGTCTACTTCTAGTGAAGCTGCTTCTGACAAAGCAAAAGATGAGTTTTCTGTTCAGGCGGGAAGTTCTTTTGCAAAAATAGTTGCTACGGATACAGCTACTGGTGCAAATTCAAAAGTTTTTTCAAATATTGTTCCTGAATTTATTTTTTCTTGGACTCGTAAGTGGTCTGAAACATGGCAGAGTTTTTTTAGTTTTCGATATTTGTTTGATTCATTTCAGCAACCTTCTGCTCGATCACTCGTTCAAAGCAAAGAATCTATTTACGACGTGAGTGCAGGAGTTCGAAGGTATATAAATCCGAAACTTTCCCTTGGTGCAGCTTTTACTTATGGGCAAGAGTTTTTTGTTCGAAACGAGAACGTGGACGTTATGTCCTTGGATAGAGTGAATATTCCGCGCATGACTTTAGGTGCTCAGTGGGAATTTTTGAAAACAGAAAGTATATCCTCTGGTTTGGCATTCAATATGAGTTACCTTTTTGGGGCTTCTGCTTCGTCTGGTTACAGCGTGAGTAGTGGAACAGCGTATTTGGGATCATTATACTTCAAAAAAGAACTCCCCTTTTGGAATCTTTCGCTACTTGGTGAAGCCTACTATCAAAAAAGAAATCAAAATTCTTCCCTATCTAAACAAAGTGAGGAAAATCTTGGTGCAAATGTCGGTCTGAGTTGGAGGGCTAAACAATGAGAACTTTCCTTTTAAAATATGCCTTCATTGGAATTTCTTTTTCAATTTTACAAAGTTGTGTGAATCCTTTGGGTTCTTCTTCCAGTGCTGAAGAAAAATTCTTAAGCGGAATTTATTTCTCTCCTTCAAATTCCCAGTTAACAGTTGATCACTCGCAAATAGCTTCTAAAGGATTTGTTTTAGTCACTTTAGTGACTCGTGATCAAAATAACTACGTCTATAGAAAACCAGATATGAATGTTGTGTTTAGTTTGGCCAATGGAACAAGTACGGGAACTTTAGGGACTGTTACAGACAAGGGCGATGGATCTTATACAGTTATTTTTACTGGCTTAAAAGCGGGAAGCGCACTGAGCGTTAAAGCGACGGTGGATGGCGTTTTAGTCACAAGTACTTCGCCAACCATAACTGTAACTCCTGGAGCTTTGAATTCCATTGTCTTTAATAATTTGCCAGTTGGAAGCATCACTGCTGATACAAAGACAAGCGTGAGTGTAAAAGCCTACGATTTAGATTTAAATTTACTCACTAATGATTCAAGTTCACCTGTAAACTTAGCGGCCTTTTCTACGGTTGATTGTACGGGTGCGGAGATTTCAAGTTCTTTATCTTCTAGTCTTGTTTCTTTGAGTGCCGGAGTAGGAACATTTACAGATTTAGTGATTCAAAAGACAAGTGTGAAATCGATCAAGGCGACAGTGGGAGCGAAGACGGTATGTTCGGATGAGTTGACAGTGAATGCAGGAGCATTGAACACGTTAGTGTTTGGAGGAATACCTGCAAGTGCAATCACAACAGATACAAAGACGACGATTACGGTGAGCGAAAAAGATTCCAATTCAAACGTGTTAACAGCAGACACGTCAAATGTAACGTTAGCAGCGTATGATGCGGCATCTTGCGGAGGAAGTGAAGTGAGTGGAGCTTTATCGGCGGCAAGCATTGCAGCAGTGGCCGGAGTAGGAACGTTTACAGATTTAGTGATTCAAAAGACAAGTGTGAAGTCGATCAAGGCGACAGTGGGAGCGAAGACGGTATGTTCGGATGAGTTGACAGTGAAAGATCCTCCAAGATTTATTGTTGTTGCGGGTCTCAAGACTTGGGAGCAAGCAAGGCTAGAAGCAATTTCTAAAGGCGGTCACTTAGCAACAATTAAAAGTTTGGCTGAAGAGAACGACATGGAAGCGGATCTCGCATTACAAAACGCAACTGATTTAAAACTATGGATGGGAGGCTCTGATTCAGCCGTAGATGGTACTTGGGCTTGGGATAACCAAGAAAGTTATTATTCAGTTGCTGATCCTACTGTACCTAATTACGAAAAATGGGATGTTGATTCTCCGGACAGCTCAGCAGGTAATCTCAATGATTATATGTATTGGACTGGAACGGGATGGGGCGATTTGAACAGTGATTCGAGTATTATTAATGGGTATGTTTTTGAAAAAGATATACACGTTTTTGATGTCGGGCAAAACTTTTTTGCTTCAGAGCTTGGTTCGAGAGCTTCGACTACACAAGCTTGCGAAGATAGTTATAATGAGAATCCTTCATGGAATAGAAGCTGTACAAAATTTGTAGCTTTATTGGGATATTCTGCAGACTCAGGTGTACAAGATTTACCTTTAAACTATGGATTACCTACAAATCAAAGCATTCAAAACTTAGATGGGCAGTGGGTGGCAGGTAATTGGTCGTCTTTTATTCAGAGCTTTGATCACACTCTTTCGGGAACAGGAATTTCAGACACACTTTTTTGGTCTGGATTTGAAAATGGAGGGGCTGTGAGCGATAACTGCTCAGGATGGACGTCTTCAGATAATTCACTTTCGGGTTCTGTTGTTCAGACAAATATGGCAACTGGATTTTGGAATAATCCTTCTTATGCTTGCGATAGCAGCTTTAAGCATCCTTACTTATGCATGTGTTGGTAGAGTGAATTTTAGATACTCATAATTCTATTTTTGTGCTTTATATAGGGGCCATGCAAAAAGTCCGCACAAGATGGAATTATTTTAAAGACCGTCTGATTGATCGCTATGGTGAGATTGTTTACAAAATCGGCGTCGATGCCGGCTTTACTTGCCCCAATCGCGATGGAACAAAGGCCTATGGGGGTTGTGCTTATTGCTCTCAGCAGGGATCGCTCTCTCCCAATCAAGATCCTAATTTAGAAATTAAAGATCAAATTAAAAAGGGCATGGCCTTTGTGCAAAGGCGCTATGGGGCTCAAAAGTTTATTGTTTATTTTCAAAGCTTCACTAACACATATGATAAGCCTGAAGTTCTTCGTCAAAGATATGAAAGTGCATTGATCGACGATCGAATTGTGGGCCTGAGTATTGCCACTCGTCCTGATTGCATAAACGGAGAGGTCATAGAAGTTTTAAAGGAATTTCAAAAAAAATGTTCTTATTTTACTGTGGAGCTTGGTTTGCAAAGTGCTCATCAAAACACTTTGGAATGGGTGAATCGCCAAGAAGGAACTGCGGAATATATTCAGGCCATGAAATTATTGCGTGAAGCGGGGATTCCTGTGATTTCACATATCATATTGGGCTTTCCTGAGGAGTCGCTTCAAGACATGGTAGAGACTTTGGATCTTGCTCAACACCAGGGAAGCGCGGGTGTGAAATTGCAAATGTTGCATATTATTCGAGGAACAAAACTCGGAGTCATGTACGAGAAAAATCCTTTTAATTTATATTCGATGCATGAATATGGAGAAGTTGTTTTGAAATTAGTGGAGCGTCTTGATCCCAAGGTTGAAATTCACCGGATCACAGGTGAGACCGAAAAAGAACAACTGATTGCGCCTGATTGGGTGAAACATAAAACTAAATTCTTTGATTGGTTTGAAAATGAATTAGAAAAAAGAAATTCTTATCAAGGAAAGACTTTTGAGAGTGGCCCGTCTTTTGCTTTGGCAAAGGAATGAATGTTTTTTCTTTTCTTAAAAAATTAAAAGTTAGTTGTTCGTTTTTTTGTTTCTTTTCTTTAGTGGCTTGTCAAAAGTCGGGCTCGCTTATTCCTTTTAAGCAAAAAAATTCCTCTCCTTGGTCTGTGACTGAGCGCTATAGACCCCCAAGCTTTGCAGAAGGACCTGTTAAAAGAGTTTTAACCTTGCAGGGAACAGCGGTTGATCAAGTCTATGTGGATCGCCAGGAAGAGGATGAAGATTATTGGACTCAAGTTGGATTAACAAACGAGCAGGGGAATTTTGTTGATCATGATATCGACAAAAGAGTGAGGTATCGCTTCGGGGGTAAGATGGTCACTCCTTGGTATGATTCGATGAAAACTCTTGTGTTGAGCTCGGATATAACTTTGCCTGCAAAGATAAAAGGGTTTCATTGTTTGTTGCCCATTGATGTGACGCTTTATGTTCAAGATAAAAATTTAGAGTTGAATTGTCAGTATGTAACAATTCTTGGAAATATTTATTCTTTTAAAAATAGTGCACCAAAAGATTTCATGGGCCTGAATGCGGGCAAGGTCAGAATCGTTGCCGAGGAAATCAATATTCAAGGAAGAATTTGGCTTGTGGGCCAAAAAGGTGGAGAGGGAAAGAGTGTAGATAAGGGAGTTTATCACTTGGCTTATGCAGGAAAAAATGGAGGCTCTGGGGGCGAAATCTTTTTACAGTATCAAAACATTCAAGAGGTTTATGAATCTTTTCGTGTAGAAGGTGGAAAGGGCGGAGATTCTGGTTCAGGGACTGGGAGAGAAAGGTCTTTGAGTGGTGTAGAGGGTCAAAGGGGAAGGATTTATCGCAAAAAGATAGCTCTTTAAACTTTATGTTAAAGTAAATTTAGAGATGAAAATTGGTCGACTGAGTTTAATCTGCGCTTTGTTGGTTGTGGGGAAGGGGTTTGTTTATGCCTTGCCTCAGCAAGAGAGCAAAGTCTTTTTGGGGTATTTCAAGGAAAGCTGTCGTGGGGAAAGGGGTTGGCATGCGGAGTACTCTGTTGAAGTCGAAGAAAAAAAGGCGACTTCGCCACAAAAGGTTTTTGGGACTGCAGATGTCCTCATTTTGTGCCCTCGGAATCTTCATGTTTCCTTTAGCGAAAAAAATCAGTCTTTTGAATTTATTAGCGATTCCACTCAAGCTTGGGTTGTTCATCAAAGAAAAGACGAAAAATTTAGAAATGTTGAGCAATACGATAGCCTTGCCAAAAGAGAAATGGGTTCGTGGCTCAAAAAGTTTTCAAATGCTCTCGATTTATCGACAGCGTCTATTCGGGAATTCGACGATTCCTTCTTAGTTAAAAATTCAAATCAAATTCTGAGTTTTTCGAATGATAAAAAAAATAAAAAATTTCAAATTGAACACAGAAAGAATCTGAATCTTCTCACAATAGATTTCGGAAATGATTTAGAGCCTCGTTTCGATGAGATTGTTTTTGAACAGAAAAGTTACTTACTTCGTTTAAAGTTTCAAAAAGAAATTGCGGATAAAAAAAGTACCGATCTCAAAAATTATAATTTCTATGCACAGCCTGAAGATAAAATCACTCTTGTGCTTGATAAGGCTTTTTAAGTGCGGCTTAAGAGTTAAATGGATCGTGTTTTTTTTTAAAAATAGAAGTCGCCAAGTTTAAAAGGAAAAGTATCAATCCAATTGGGTAAAATGCTAAATAACGTATTAAAAGATGTCGGGGATCTCGAATCAGTCGAAAAAACCAGGCTAATCCATTTTTGTGCGCCCAGATAGGGATTTTTCTCATTTGGCTTGTTAGTATATCAAATGATCCACCTACTCCTATGAATACTCCTGAGTATTTATGTGATTTAAGGTATGCACAAAAATCATCTTGTTTTGGTACACCTAAACCAACAAAAACAATTTGAATTTTATTAGCAATCAACTGATTGTATAGGAAATCTTTTTGCTTAGCGCTTCCATCGTATTTGTCTGTCCATAAAAAAATATTTTTATGGCCTAACACAGTTAAATAATTAGATATCTTTTCTTTGTTTGTTCCACCGATAATGGCAATGGGTATGTCATTGAACACTTTTAGTATTTCTTCTGTTAAATAATAACCGATTATAGTTGTATTTAGTTTTGGTTTAGAGAATTTTGATAACCATACTATGGGTTGGCCATCTGCACATACAAGATCGGCTTCTAATATCAGATTAAGATAATTTTTACTGGTAAAACACTTAGATACCATGTGCCAGTTTAAAGTTAAA
This sequence comes from Bacteriovoracaceae bacterium, assembly GCA_947467125.1. GTDB lineage: Bacteria > Bdellovibrionota > UBA2428 > UBA2428 > UBA2428 > CANIGN01. The sequence goes on from CANIGN010000025.1 coordinate 16,735, forward strand.
ATCCATGTTGAAATTTGATTTTCTAATTTATGCTTAATAATTTGAATAATTTGAGTATGGTCTATGGGCGGAACATGAAAAAAAACAACGTTAGGATTTTTCAATTGATTTTCTGGATGTTTTATTTTTTTTATCATATCTTTTTTTAAATTATTCAAATGCTTTTTTTATGGGAGCTTCTGGGTATATCTTTAATCCAAGTGAAAGATAGGCTCTTTTTTCGCTATCATAATAGCCGTTGAGTCTTCCTCTTTGGAGAATTCTTTTTGCAAAGTCATCTTTATTTTTTGAA
>CANIGN010000026.1 GCA_947467125.1 Bacteriovoracaceae bacterium
AACCCAAAGACTTTGCAGTTTCTAAATCAAAATTTTGAAACAAACTTACGCCCGCAAAACCATGGGAAGGCTTGCCCTTTTCCATAATCGCTTTAATCGCTCTCTTTGCGGTGTTCACAGGAATTGCAAAACCTAACCCTTGTCCTCGAGGATCAATCGCTGTGTTAATTCCCACAACTTCGCCCATCATATTAATGAGAGGTCCCCCTGAATTTCCTTGGTTAATACTTGCATCGGTTTGAATAAAATCAGCCGAAACATTGGGAATAATATCGCGACCCAAAGCACTCACGATACCTTTTGTAACCGTATGTGAAAGTCCGTGAGGATTTCCAATCGCCACAACCCACTCTCCCACCTTAAGAGAATCACTATTTCCCAAAGGGATAACAGACAGATTGCGTTTTGCTTTACCTTTCAGACGCAAAACAGCTGTATCCACTACAGGGTCCACTCCTACAACTTCTACATCTACACCTTCGGCCTTATCTGAATCTCCCAAAAATTTAACTTTTACTGAATCCGCCAATCGATCATCTTCAATTCTCACGACATGTGAGTTCGTGACAATAATTCCATCTGGATGAATAACAAATCCACTTCCAAGACTTTGAGTTTTTTGAGAACGAGGTGGTCGACGCTGGATGCCCCCACCCCCTGGAAATCCAAAAAACAAATCGAACATATCCTCAGGGATCATTTGCATTTGCGGAACTTTTATTTCGCTCGTAGTTAAAACGGTCACGACTGCTGAAGAATAAGTTGCGGCCAAGTTGGAAAACATTTCATTTATGGCATCAACTTTAGGCTGCAAAGCTTTTTTTGCTTCCTCGTCTTTCTCTATCCAATAAGGGCCTTTTGAATTGGTAGCCCACAAACAAGCTGCCAGAGAAGATAAAGCGACAACTGACAAAAGAAAGAATGTTTTAAAGCCCTGTTTTAATTTCATCAACTAAGCCTCCGTTGCTTTTACAAATTGCAAGCGAACGTCTCTTAAAATCCTTTCCAAAAGACCACGTTCCTCATCATCGAGATTTCCCCGAGTCTTTTCTTGCAACATTTGCAATAAATCTATGTGCTGTTTTGCAGAAGACAAGTCCTTCTTCTTTTTTTGAGTTTGAGGATCCTCAACAACTCCCATTTCAATAAAAGTGGCAGATGCCAAACTTAAAATAAATGTCGAAAAATTTACAGCATTCGATTGATTTGAGTTTTTATCTTGAGAAATATCCTTAGCCATTTAATGTTAATTTAAGACAACGCCTTCTTTCAGACAAGTGAGAGGACAATGTCCCTTCTAAGACTTTTTAACGTCTCAATTGCTTTAGGAATTTTTTAGCTTTTCCTAGTCGCGTCAAAGTCCCAATTTTTAAGGCGTCTGCTAAACTCAATTTCATGGCCGATTTGAACCAGCTTGCTGAACTCATTAAACAAGAAAGTGTCTTTATCAACCAACTTGAAACCGACATTTCAAAAGTTATTGTCGGCCAAAAAAAAATGGTCGAACGTGTTTTAATGGGGCTTCTTACCGGAGGCCACGTTCTACTTGAAGGATTGCCAGGACTTGCTAAAACTTTGGCCGTAAAAACTCTCGCTGATTTAATTGATCTTAAATTTAAACGATTGCAGTTTACACCCGATCTTTTGCCCAGTGACTTAACGGGAACCATGGTCTTCAATCCTAAAAGCGGAGAATTCTTTCCTAAAAAAGGTCCCATCTTTGCAAACATTGTCCTCGCCGATGAAATCAACCGTGCTCCTGCAAAAGTACAATCGGCACTCCTCGAATGTATGGCTGAAAAACAAGTCACTATTGGAGATGAAACCTATAAACTAGAAGAACCCTTCATTGTTCTTGCGACTCAAAATCCGATCGAGCAAGAAGGAACGTATCGTCTGCCTGAAGCTCAAATGGATCGCTTCATGTTTAAGGTTCTCATACCTTATCCAAACAGAGCTGAAGAATTAAAAATTCTTGAAACTCAAGCTTCTTCAAAAGAGACCTCGCTTCGTCCCATAGCCGGAGCAAGCCAAATCCTCAAAGCACGAAGTCTCTGCAATGAAATTTACCTCGATGCAAAGGTCAAAGAGTATATAATTGAAATTGTTTTTGCGACTCGTGAACCTAAAGCTAAGAAAAACCTGAGTGACATTGAAAGATATATACAAATTGGAGCTTCCCCTCGTGCCACTCTTTCACTTGCAAGAGCTTCAAGAGCAAAAGCTTTTATGGAAGGTAGATCTTTTGTCACTCCCGACGACGTCAAAGCAGTTGCTCCAGACGTTCTAAGACACAGAATCCTTCTTTCATTTGAAGCAGAAGCTCAAGAAGTAAACTCTCAACAAGTCATTACGAAAATACTTTCAGCACTTCCAACTCCTTAAGGAGTTAAGACGATGAACTTTGAGGAATTTCTTAAAGAGATCAGAAAACTTGAGATCAGAAATCATCGCTTGATCAAAAAGGGTCTTATTGGAGGATTTCAATCAAGATTCAAAGGATCAGGCTTACAGTTTAGTGAATTTCGCCCCTACGTATACGGCGACGACGTCAGACATATCTCATGGACAACAAGCGCAAAGGCTAACGAAACTGTTCTTAAAACATTTGAAGAAGAGCGAGATAAAAACTACTTCCTTGTCGTGGATGTCAGCGCTTCTGCCCGAAGAGGCCCCATTGGAGGAAGTGTTGCTTATAGAATTGCAGAAGTTGCAGCAACACTTGCCCTCTCAGCCGAAGACTTAGGTGAAAAAGTTGGGCTCCTTACCTTTTCTCAAACTGTTGAAAAATGTCTTCCTCCTGAAAAAGGAAAAAACCATGTTCTCAGGCTTGTTCGTGAAATTCTCAAAACAGGTCACAAAGGACGAGGTACGGATCCAAATTTTGCCCTCAAACAATTAAAGGGTTACTTAAAAAAACAAAACGTTATTTTTTTCATCTCTGACTTTGAAAAATTACCTGATCAAAGAATTCTTAAAGAATATTCGATGAAGCATGAATTCTTAGCAATTGGAGTTTTTCATAGCCGCCTTCAAAGGTTCCCCTCCTTTCCATTTGTCGAAATGGAAGCTGCTGAAAACGCCAAAGCCTTTACGGTTTCAACGGATAGCCATAGCTTCCAAGAAAACCTTGAAAATGAAGAAGATAAAATTCGTAAAATAGAAGTTTTTTTTCAATCGGCTCGAATTCCCTTTTTAAAATTAAACGAAACTCAAGATTTTCTTAAACCTCTTGAAACATTCATTAGAGGATCTTGATATGACAATTGAACTGAATGCTGGCGAAACTTTTGATGTGAGTTGCCCCAATGGAGATCGACCTATTTTAAACATTGGAGATAAGCTTCCCGACGAAAATAATACTCTTGTAAAAGTTCTTAAAATTAAGAAAGAGGCCGTGACTCTCGGACCTTTTAAAACTGGTAACCTCACTTTTACGCTACCCTGTAGCTCCTCAAACGTTCCAGTAGAGGCTTCCGTTAAAGAACTAAACCCCCAAGCAGCGGCTCAGCACTATTCATCCCTCAATGCAGAAAAAGTCGATTACCCATTGAGCTTTTTTATTCTTATTCTTTTTCTTATTTTGTCGACTTTAGGGAGCTTTCTTTACTTTAAAAACAAAAGAAAAAATAAAGTTATTCGAGCAGAAAAAAAAGCTACCCCCAAAGATCCGCGCTCAGAACTTGAAAAATTCCTCCTTCATTGCGAAACAAATATTAAAAATCCTGAAAACAAACACTTTCACGAAAGTTACAAGCTTCTAAGAAAATTTCTTGAAAAAGAAAATAACCTCAACACCCGTTCTATGACGACAGGAGAATTTCTAGGAACATTCAGAGCTCTTGGTCTCAAACAAAGCAAAAATCAAAACTTAATCTCTCAATTAGAATATGTCTTAAAAACTTCAGACGACGTGCGCTTTGCAGGAAGAGTTGTAAGTGCGCAAATGTGGCAGGACTATCTTTCCAAAACAAAAGCCATCTTTTTAGCTTTTCCTAAAAAAGTAGAATCAAATAAAGAAAAAGAATACGGAAAAAAGAGATGAATCTTTCAAGCCAAGGATCCAATAGCCTTATCTGGTATAGCCTTGAAGCCTTTCTTCTTTTTATTCCACTTATTTTAGGCTTTTTATTTTTCTTTAGGATCTCAGCTCGCTTTAGAAGCAGACTTATCTTTCCATTTGATTGGTCTTCTGGAATTTCGCTAAAGAAGGTGCTCACTCCCTTTAGACTCCAAGGTGGATTAAGGTTTCTTGCTCTTACATTTTTAATTCTAGCCTTGGCTCGTCCCCAAAAAAGACTCGGGAAAGAAAAAAGGATTGTTGAATCCATTGATATGATTGTTGCCTTCGACCTGTCAAAGTCAATGGAAGCCCTAGACTTCTCTCCCAATAGGCGTACTGTTGCAATTGATCGACTCGTTGAATTTATAAACCACCGCCAAGACGATCGAATGGGTTTAGTTTTATTTAGTGGAGAAGCTTACCTGAGTGTCCCTCTGACATTAGATCACAAGCTATTACTGACAAATTTAAAAACAAGCTCCAATTCAGCTCTAGAAGATGGAACTGCCATTGGACAAGCTTTAGCAGTTGCTGTGAATCACCTTAAAAATTCAACCGCTAAATCAAAAATGATTCTTCTTGTAACAGATGGAGACAATAACATGGGGTCAATCGATCCTATCTCGGCTTCTCAGATTGCTGCTGGCTTTGGAATTAAAATCTATTCAATTGGAATAGGGAAAAAAGGTCGAGTTCCCTTTCCCGTGACCGTTGAAGATGGGTTTGGAAATAAAAAACAAGTTCTTCAATACTTAACAGACGCGGCTAATGACGAACTACTCCAAAAAATTTCTACATACACAGGGGGCAGAGCCTACTCTGCTGTAGATCAAAGTTTAATGGGAAAAATGCTGAGTGAAATCGACCAACTAGAAAAAAGCAAAGTAGAAATTCTTAATCAAAGTAAAACTGTTGAAGTCGCTGACTTCTTTCTTTGGCTTGGAATCTTTTTATTGTTCGCCGAAGGATTCGCCCTTCAAAGCGTGTGGAGAAAATATCCATGAATATGGAATTTTATAGGCCCGAATGCAGCATTGCTTTTATCATTATTGGTTTTTTAATTTTCTTTATTTTTCGAACTCATTTACTTAGAAAAAAATATTCAGAACTTCTTCACACTTCTAAAACTCTTGAAATTTCTAAAACCCTCAAGCTTCCTAGAAACAGAATATTCAAAGAAATTCTTTTTATTTTAGGAATATCATTTATTGCCCTCAGTCTCATGCGCCCCAGATGGGGAGAAAAGAAAAGCATTAAAAAAGTGACCGGCTCCGATCTCTGCATTGCTCTCGATCTTTCTCAAAGTATGCTTGCAGAAGACATGTCACCCAATCGTTTAGAATACGCTAAACGACAGCTTATCTTGCTTCTCGAAAATCTAAACGAAACAAAAGTGACACTTGTTGGGTTCGCTGGGGGCGCCTTCATTTCTGCACCCTTAACATCTGACCTTGATGCCATTGCAGATTACCTCACGCCCATCAATCCGAGTTACGTAAGCCTCCCCTCTACCTTTATTCAAGGTGCGGTCATAACCTGCACAGAAGCTTTAGGCTACAAAGACATTACCGATCGAGACAGTGAAGATGAAAAAGAGAATACAGCTGGTTCTATACTGCTTGTGACAGATGGAGATGACAGTAGCAAAATTGATTCTGATGTCATAAAAGGGCTTCAAAAACACAAAATCCCCATCAACACTTTATTAGTTGGAAAAAGCCAGGGGATTTTCATGCCTCAAAAAGATAAAGATGGACGTATTTCAGGTTTCCTAAAAGACCCTGAAACGGGAGCCCCTGCAAAGACAAAAGCCGAAAAAGACTTCGTTTCATCGCTTGCTGAGAAAACAACCGGAAAACTCTATGTTGCCGAAGAATCTGCTAATTTTGAAAAGATTTTTCCAGAAGAGTTGAGAAAGTTTGAATCAAAAATGAACAAAGAAGGTGTCGAGGTTGAAAAAGAAGAAAAATTTCAATTCCCTCTTATCATCGGAATCTTTCTTCTTTTTATTGAATGGATCATTACCGAAACAGGAGGTGTAATTCCTTTTTATAAAAATAAATTCTTTAAACAAGGAATAAAAATCGTTTTCTTAACAAGTTTCTTTTTCCATAAGAACCTAGAAGCCTCCGGTATTTTCGATAGCTTACGAAATAACTTCGGTGTTTTTCTGTTTAATCAGGAGCGCTTTCCTGAATCTCAAGAACATTTTGAGAAAATCCTTGAAGGCCATGCAGATGAAAAACAATACTTGTTCAACTGGATCTCCGCTCGACTTAAACAAATAGAAAAAAACCAAAATACAAATCAACCAAACGACGAAACAGATATCCCCCCCTCACTTCAAGAAGCTCTCGAAATGAGCAAAATTATTGCACCACTCGCTCAAAAAGAAATCGATCCCACCTTGAAAAAACAGTGGTTTTATCAACTTGCTCAAACCTATGAGATCAGCAAAAAAACAAGTGAAGCGATCGATAGCTACTACAAGGCTCTCAGTGATCCTCCCTCAACGATTTTGGACACCATGAGCCGACATAATCTTGCTCGACTCCTTAAAGAAAACTCCCAAAGTAACAAAAACGGAAGTGGAAGTGGCAAAGGAGGCCAAGGTAAATCGGGTGGGCAAGGAGATTCCGGTAAAGGAAAAGACCAAAACGAAGAAAAGAAAAAGCCCCAAGATTATAAAGGCCAAAACTACACCTCAGATCAAGTAAAACAAATTATGCAAAACGTGGGCAGCGAAGAACGAAACGTCATTAAAAAGAAGTCAAAAAATGAAGCGCAAAAAAAAGGAAATGAGTGGGGCAAGCAAAACGGATCCTCAAAGCCATGGTAATTTAATAAATATGAAAAGTTATAAGTGCTTTCTACTTTTAGCTCTTTTCAGTTTTTCTTCGCTTCTTTATTCCAAAGAAGATCAAAATGAAACTGTTCAAATCAGTATCCAGCCAAGAGAAAGTTCTGGACAAGATATTGTCATAAGTTTCCAAATTGATAGCAACTCTTCAACTCCTCGTGATTTCTCAGTTCAATCGATAGAAGATAGTAAAGACTGGAAAATTTCAGGGCCTCAACAATTTCAAAAAGCTCAAATCGTCTTTTCAAACGGAAAATCAGTTCAAAAATCATCTTTATTACTCAAATTTCTACTCACCCCTCTCAAAACTGGTCAGTTAAAAACTCCCAAAATTCAAATTAAAGCTAGCAATAAACTCTACACCGCGGAAGAAACATCCATAGCTGTCAAAAGTCTTAAATCAATACAAAATTCGCCACAAGTTCAACTGCAGCCAACCCCAAAGCTTCCATTTTTCAACATGTTTGATATGGATGAAGCCCCACTTCCAAGTGAAAGTTCTCCCGATGAGAATAAAAGTAGGCAACTTGAGGTTTTAGTCGTCGCAGATCCTTCCAAAACAGAAGTTTTTGAAGGAGAGCTCATAACACTTCCGTTTTATGTTTATACAAATGAAAATATTTTTAGAAATTTAGAGTTTGGATCTTTTCCTACTTTTAAAGATTTTCTAAAAGAGCAGCTCTATATTCCTAAAAGCTGGAGACCCGAGCGTACTCAATACAGAAACAGTAATTATTTTAAGACAGAAGTCATTCGATTCGCTCTCTTTCCTGTAAAAACAGGGGAACTCCTTGTTGACCCTCTTAAGATGAGATTTGAGGTAGATAGCGACATTTTTCAACTTTTAGAACAAATGCAAAACCCCCAAAAAATGCTTGGCCAAAACCAAACACTTGTCAGGTCTTCTGGATCTATTCCCATCAAGGTTTTGCCCCTTCCACCAAAACCCGCCTCAATTGCCCAAACAAATATACCAGTAGGAAATTACAAAATATCCCTTCAATCACCCGAACAAAAAATCGTTCAAGATGAAGCCTTTAGCTTAAAAATACGCATTGAGGGCAAGGGCAACATTAAGGGTCTTGAAGAACCAGAACTCAAACTGCCCCCTTCTCTCCAAAAAAGCAGAACAGCTACGAACTATGAAACAAACGATCGATCTGAAGGATATAAAGACTTTGAAATGCTTATCGTTCCTCAAGAAGCAGGAATATTTAAACTGAGTGAGAACTCATGGTCCTATTTTGATCCTGATAAAAAATCCTATGAAACTCTTCCTATCCCCTCGATTGAGCTTCATATTGACCCTTCAAGCAAAAAAAGCACCCCTTCAGAAAACAAAGAAAAAATACTCGTTTACTCCGGACCTCAAAGCTTTGAAAATCCAGAAGAATCCCATTTTCCAAGTTTTCTCTGGACTCTTCCCTTATCCCTTTATGCTTTAGCTGGATTTTTCGTTGTTCAACGAAGAAAAAGAAACGAAGAAGATCAACTTAGAAATAACTTTCCATGGTTACTCATTGAGCAAAAAATTAAAAAAGTTCAAGATCAAAACTCATCTCAAGGATTACGATATATTGAAGAATGGGTTCTCTTAAGATTTTCAAAGCTTGCACAAAACGAAGCTTCCTTCGACGATCTCATGAATAAGCTTTTAAATAACTGCCCAGCTAATACGCATATAAAAATTGAAAAGCTGAGAACTCACTTTCAAAAACTTGAAGCAAAAAGATTTGGAGGAAGCAAAAGTGCCATGAATTTTCTTCTTTCATTTGATGAAATAAAAAAACTCTCAGAAGAGATTATCTATTCTTCCGAATCTGCATCATCACTCAAGGCTTCAGAGCTTTCAGAAGAAGAATGAGAGTTCTTTCTTACTTTCTTTCTTAACAACGCTGTGGATGGTACCCAAACTTTAACGTCACTCTTTTTAACAAGTATCGCTTTCCATTTTCTGTCTTTAGAATCTTTAATAAGCTCTACAAGCTCGTCACCGTCAATAACAGCCATCACACTTCCATCTCTGCTTGGACGACTTCTACCCTTCACTTTAAATCTAGTTCTCAAAACAACTTCTTCTTCACCCTTCGTTTCCTTTTTTTCTACGTCGTCATTAGAATAAGTGATGTGCTTATTTCTTAAAATTCTCATTCCTCTGGGGCGAATGGGAGGCGGCAAAACAAGACCCGCTGGTTGTGCGGAAAAAGAAGGAAAAGAAAAAAAAGATAAAATAAAAATTAAAACCAACATCCTAATTGTACCTCTATCGTAGCATGAGAGCCCGAAAAAAAATCATATCCCGCTCTCATTCGAGCATCGATTCGACCCAGATCCAAACCAGCACTGAATCCCACTGAAAAATGATGATAAAAAGAGGAATTCCTGTTTTCAAAAGAATAACCATAATCAGGACTGTAAAAAAAACTTTGGAAAAAAGGGGCTTTCATAGCAAATCGAAGAGCTCCGGCATAGCCATCAGAAATTTTATGAAATTTATCTGGAAGAGCCCCCTCTAAAGAAAGAGTATGAATTCCCTTTCTCTCTCCACTCAAACCTGAAAACCCTGTATTTATATCAAAACGAAGACCCAAGAGAGAAGAAAAGTTCTTATCCTGAGACATTATTCGGTAAAAAGGAGCTAGCCTATAGTTCGTTGCAGAATGAGAAATTTCAACGTCTTTTAAATGTTCTTCTTTTTTTTCAGTTTCTTTTGCGACTACCATGCCCTCAACAGATTTCTCGATATCCTCAAAATCTGTTCTGTCGTTGGGCAACCACCCCCCTACTCCAGCTGAATCCTGTACCTTAATCCAGCGACCTTGCCTGGATTTTTCTAAAAAAATTAAATTCGTTCCCTCATCTGCTTGACCAACAACTTTGCCCTTAGAAGAAGGCTTTTCAAAAAGCTTTGAGTTTTTTTTTACCTCAATAATATAAGAGGTCTGGTTTACTTGCCTGGCAAAGAGAGTCACTGTTAGAAAAAATGAAAGAAAACTAGCCCATTTGATGAGAAACATCCTCATGCCACTTTCCTCTCCACTCTCGTAAATTAGCCTGTGACTTTGAGCTCTGCTGGTCTCTAACTAATTCAATTAAAGCATAATGAAACTTTGTATAACGACCAAAACTATTCAGCTCTAGACTTGTCACCTCAGTCCACGTGCCTGTATTCAAATACTGCTTTCCTTCTTTAAACTGACGAGTATCAAATACGTGAGTATGACCCATGACAACCGTACTGACATCTTGATTTCTATCAAAAATATCTCGTGCCGCATCTAAGAGTTGTGGGGATCGAAAAAGTTCTTTAAAAATCTTGAATGTCGTAACAATATTTGTAGTTCTGTAAATAGACTTTGAAAAACGTGTTCCAAAAAAATAGAGAAAGACTCTTAAAATATTTTTCAAACACCAAACTGTATCGTGCCACAAACTCCATCTAATAAAAGCTCCAACTGGCCTCACACGATCGACAGCAATCCTTTGTAATTTAATAGGCAACACGTAGTTAATGACGAAGTGACTCCCCCAAGGCAAATTTATGATTGGTTCACGAAGATTCTTTGTAATGTACATTTGCTTAGGATTGATCCTATTTGTACTTTCAAACTGCTGACCATGTTCAATGTGAACCCCCTCGTCAATGTAGCTAAAATTAAAAAACTGAATTTCAGCTCCAATCATTCGAGAAAGTAATTCCTGACATCTTGGCCAAATCATTTCGACATCGTGATTTCCAACAACATAGGTAATTTTATGCAAAGGAGAGGAGGCGAACTTTTTTAATGCCTCTACAAAAACTGGGTGCCCGTCTAAAACTGACTGTAACTTTTCTACAGAAATAGCTTCTGTTAAAATCGGAGAAAAGTATCCTCGATAATCAACTTTGATTAAATCAAAAATATCGCCATTCAAAACCAATTCAATTTCTAAATCCTTGAACGGTCCTTCGCTAAAATGATTCAAGAACTCTTCCCATTGCCTATCCGCAAAGAATTCCTCTAAGATATTTACCGAGCCATCAGGCAAGTAAGTGCCCTTACCTAAATGAAAATCAGAAACAACAATTTTATATTTTTTTATGGAGCTCATTCCTAGGCTGCCTTATTTTTCTCATCCTTCTGAAGACTCTCTTCATCCAATCCTGAAAGGACACTTTGCGCAAGCTTAAGAGACTGTAATGATCTTGCGATTCTCTTTCTTCTTTCTTCACTACGATTCACATCCTCTATTAAACGTTCACGAAGCGAATCAATTTCAAACTCGAGTCGATCAATATCTCTTTTTTGATTGAGCAACCGCTCATCCTTAGCACTCAACAAGGCTTCCGCATCTCTTTTTTGAATTTCTAAGCGACTTGCAAGCTCTCTTTCACGAGACCTAATTTTTTGAAGGTCACTTCTGACTCTATCTCTAAAGTCCTCTAGTTTCTTTTCTAACTTACCCGCTTGAAACTGAGAACTCTCAAGCTGAATCTGAAGTTCTTTGATTTTTTCCTCGTAATGATTCTCAATGTTCTTTAGTTGTGCACGGTTTTCATCTTTTTTATCGCTTGTTGTCCTGAGCTCACTTTGAACTTCTTCAATTTTGAGAATAAGTTTTCGACGTTCTTCTTCGCTTTTTTTAAGTCTTTCATCAAAATAACGAATCTGACGTCGCAAAGCTTCGGCCGATGCTTGAGCCTCCCTTAGTTCACGTTCTTTAATATTTGAATATCTCTTGATAACGTCCATGTCCTCATTTGAGACTTCTGAACTCATCGAAGACAACAAGTTTCCAACTTCAATTTCAGGCTTAATGGCATCCGGAACTAGCTTTTCTTCTGCTTCTTCCTGCTTAGCTGGCTCTTCTTTTGACTGAGGAACACCTTCAAGAGCAGCCATTAAATCTAATGCATCTAAATCTGATGATTTTATTTCTTCTTGAGTAATAGGGTTTTCTAAAGAACCCAAAAGATTTAATCCTTTTCCTTCTGCTTCTTGCTCCTTAGCTGGATCAGCTTTTGACTGAGGAACCCCTTCAAGAGCAGCCATTAAATCTTGCGAATCTAAATCTGGGGATTTTTTCTCTTCTTGAGCAACTACATCTTCAACGCCTAAATTTCCTTCTAAAATTCCTTCAAGATCTGAATCTAAAGAAATATCATCGACTGTAAGATCAAGTGCCTCTTCAACTTTTTCATTTGTTTTATCGGGTGCTTGCTCAAGAGCTAGCTCCAAAGAAATTTCGTCTTGCTGAGAAGGAATTTCTTTAGGATCAGAAGAAAAATCAGCTTCCAAAATCTTCAAAAGATCATCAGGACTAGAACTTAATGCATCATTATCAAGAGTGGACTTTTGCTCGGCTTCAATAACTTTAGAAACTTCACTTAAAACATTCATCTCTGAAAGGAAATCGTCCTCAATTACATTTGACGCTTCAGACATTCCTATCTTTTCTAAAAAAGGTTCAGTCAAAGCTCCCCATTCAATAATGAATTGATTACTTAAATCTTCTTTTTGTTTTGACAGTACATACACAAGTGACTTGTGTTTATTCTCTAATCCTAATTCAATAGAAAGACCGTTTTTTATAATCACTCTATCTGCAACCGTTAAACTGTTTAAAATCGCTTTTATTTTGCTAAGATCTTTAACGACGTCATAAACATAAATGCTTAGGTTTGATTTTTTTTCTAAGCTTTCGACTAATGCTGTAAACCAAGCATCGTTCCAAAGCTCTTCATTTCCAATGAAATAAAGAGTTTTCATGTTTCTTTCTTCGGCATTTGTTGAGGATTTTCAAAGAAATTTTTAGATAAATCAGTGTCAGTTAACTGACAATGGGAAGACTCAAAACAAAACATGCGCCCGCATCCTCTTTTAAATCAACAAGACTCAGATTTCCGCCCATCTCCTGAGCAAGAGCCTTGCTTAAATAAAGGCCTAGTCCAGAATTTTTCGGATTTGGCTCAGAGCTACTTTGAGCGTCAATATTTTCACTTGAACTAAAGACCGCACTAATCGTTCCCTTTGTAGAGAAAAAAGGCTGGAACAAAAAAGGCCTATATGATTTTGAAACACCAGGTCCATTATCTTGAACGTAAATTTCCACGAGATCTTTTTTAACCATGGTTTTGATATGGATTTTAGGATTCAAAACACTCTTTGACTCAAAAATTTCAAAGGAGTTTTTAATAAGATTTGAAAGAATTTCTACAACAGCTCCAGGATCTAGATAAAGTTGCAAATCAACTTTTTCGAAAATTAATTCTAATTTTTGAGTATTCGCTCTGGGGCTCCATAATTTTTCAAGTTCTACATACAATTCTTGTAGTACATGTATCGATTTTTTTTCTTCTCTTGGCTGTACAATTCCTTGTAATGACTTAGTTATTTTTGAACATCGGATGCAGGCAGTTCGAATAACCTCCAGCGCATCTTTCATATCCGCAGGACTCTGACTCTCCAGGGCCCATTCCGCATGTCCAAGTGCAGCTCCTAAAATATTATTAAATTCATGTGATACTCCCAAAGCCAAAAGATCCATTCGAATAGAATCAACTCGAGTTTGAAAATTTTTAACACTTTCAAAGCGTAAGCGCTCAGCAGCTAAAGCTTGCCTCTTCCAATTTATACGCTTTGATGGTTTTTTCCTCACCCTTTTCCATCGTCTAAAAAACGCTTCAGTTGAGCTCACAACGTAAACTTAAAAAAGCGTCAATCTTATGTTTTTCAATTTCAATCTAGTTTTCAAAAACATAATCCGATAAAGTCACTAATCATGTCTCAAAAAATTATTGTTGTAGGTGCTGGTTATGTAGGACTTGTAGCAGGAGCTTGTTTTGGAAGCGCAGGCTTTACGGTTGGAATTGTCGAAACGAATCCTGATAAATTACGCTCTATTAAAGATTCCAATGTTCCGTTTTACGAGCCAGGTCTAAGTGATTTACTAAAAGAAGGAATCGCCAAGAAGCGCCTCAGCTTTTACTCAAATCAAAAAGATGCCCTTGAAAGCTTAAATGCTCAATTTATTTTTTGCGCAGTAGGAACACCTGAAAGCCCAGACGGAAGCGCTAACTTAAGTTATGTTGAAGCAGCCCTTAAAGATTGTGTCTTAAATTCCAAAAATCACGTATATTTTATTATTAAATCTACTGTCCCTGTTGGAACTTCTCAAAAACTTCAAAAAATGGCGGACAATATTACTCCAGGCAAAGTTTCTGTTTTAAATAACCCAGAATTTTTAAAAGAAGGAACAGCTGTCTCTGATTTTTTAAGACCAGAGCGAGTCGTTATTGGAGGCTCTCCAGAAGCCGTTGAGAAAGTAGGCGCTATTTATGAAAGCTTTCTTCTTAATCAAAAACCTCTTATTAAGATTGATTCGGTTTCCGCTGAACTTGCAAAATTAGGAGCAAATCTCATGCTGGCTTCTCGGGTTTCTGTCGTCAATCAAATTGCTCGTCTATCATCAGCAACAGGGGCTGACATAAGAAGCATTGAGAAAGTTCTTCAAAGTGACTCTCGAATTGGATCAAAATATCTTTATGCGGGTCTTGGATTCGGCGGAAGCTGCTTTCCAAAAGATATCAAAAACTTTATCGATCTTTGTAAAAAGCAAGGAGTCGACGCTTCTGTTGCTGAAGCTATAGACACTTTTAACGATGAACAAAAACTAATTTTCGTAAATCAAATCATAAAAGATTTTCCAAAAGCCTCCAGCACTCGCATTGCTTTACTTGGACTAGCTTTTAAACCCGAAACAGACGATGTTCGAGAAAGCCCCGCTCTAGCTATCGTCGAAAAATTATCTGCACTTGGATACCGTTTCAACGCCTACGATCCAAAAGCTATGGAAACTTTTAAAGCAAGTGTTAAAAAAGAAAGCAACGTTAGATATTGCTCATGTAGCGAAGAGGCACTCAAAGACGCAGATGCGCTTCTACTTGTTACAGAATGGCAAGAGTTTCAGCGCATTAAAGCAGAGGATCTAAAAACTTGTTTCAAAGGTAAGCATGTTTACGATGGGAAGAACGTTTACTCTGCAACAGCCTTAAAAGATGCAGGATACATTTATTACGGAGTGGGACGCAGTTAGTTTTTTCGACAAAGAAAATAAAAAAACAAGAACTAAGCGCTGAACCTTGCAAAAAGCCCATGATTTAAAGGCTTAGGTAGTAAATCTTCTTTATTTTTTAAAACAGCATCTGCGACTAATTTTAATTTTTCTGCGCTCTCAAGACCTACTGCCTGTTGAGCTTCTTTTGTAGATGCCGCTACATGAGGAGTTGAAATAAAGCGCGGATTTTTAATTAAAGAACTAGTCACCGGATCTTTTAAATCAAAAGGTTCCTTTTCAAAAACATCTAAAGCCGCACCTGCTAAGTGCTCAGACTCCAAAGCTTTTAAAAGATCTTTTTCGACAATAATTCCCCCTCTTGCAGCATTTACAAGATAAGACCCTTTTTTCATTTTGAGGATATTTTCTAAATTAAAAAATCCCTTCGTTTCAGCACTCAAAGGGGTATGAATAGAAATAACATCCGATTGTGAAATCAGTTGATCTAAAGATAAAAGCTCTACACCCTCAACAGGACTTTGCTTTAAATAAGGATCGTAAATCCCAACCTTCATCCCCAAACCCACCGCAATTTTTGCAACTCTCGAACCAATATTTCCAGCTCCAAACAAACCCAAACGAGTTCCAGCTATTTGTCGCCCCATAGATGAAATTTCTTTCTTGCCCCATTTACCCTCAAGCCCCATGGAATGAGCAAGAGGAATAGCTCTCAAAAGACTCACGATGAGGCCAATAGCATGTTCAGCAGTTGCTAAAAAATTTCCAGTGGGTGCATTCCAAACATAGATTCCAAACTTTTTAGCAGAATCCAAGTCAACATTATCTATTCCAACTCCCGCTCTCACAACTCCTTTTAATTGAGTTAAAGATTTGAATTCTTTAGCTCCCAGTTTGGTTGCAGAACGTATAATTAAAAAATCAATATCTCGAGCAACTTCAAGTAACTCAGAAGCTGAAGTTTCTTTACGCACAACAACCTCAAAGCGAGAATCAGAAGCTAAAAACTCTTGAGCTTTTTTATCGAATCCATCAGTCGCAAGTACTTTAAAATTTTGAGACATTTAAATTAAATCCTCATATCTTCAGGAGTTTGATCAACGGGATTTTCAAGAACTTCCCAGAACTTACTTAATCCCGCACTTAAATTTACACTTTTTCCTTTTTCAGAAAAAGCTTTTGAAAGCGCAATGATCTGACTCAAAACATCCCAACCATCCATATAACCAATATGCCCCAAACGAATTATTTTTCCCTTGAGCTCATCTTGGCCGCCACTGATTGTAAGACCCAACTTTTTAAAAGCTTTTGTATCAATAAGCCCTTCAGTCAAAACAGAAGTACACGCAGGAGAAGCATCTTCATCTCGCTTCACAAGCAACTGCAATCCCATTGCTTTACAAGCCTCGCGAGTTGCTTTCATGAGACGCCAACTTTTTTCATAAAGACGCTCGTAACCCATTTCTTCAAATGCATTGAGAACTGAGAGCAATCCCGCAATAAGAGTCACTGGCGAAGTAAACGGACCTGTGTTCTCAAGGGCTGTTTTTCT
>CANIGN010000027.1 GCA_947467125.1 Bacteriovoracaceae bacterium
AAATAAGAACTTGCCAAAAATCTTGCTTACAAATTCTTTCTCAAAGTTTTTTGACAAATTTCTGTCGCCCTTAAAAACAATTAAAGATTCCACCTCTGCTCAGAAATAGGTAATCTATCAAATAACAGTGGGGGAAGACTTATGGAGAGGGCAAAAACAGAGAAGTTTAAAAAGTTACTTTTGGAACATCGTTCGCGAGTTTTAAATCGTTCTATGAACCGCGGATCAGATGCTTTCAAATTGAGCCAAGATGATCTTGTCGATGAGAACGATCACGCAGCAGCGATTGTTCAACAAGGTATTTCTTTAGAGGTTCAAGAAAGAGATCGTCAACTTCTTATGGAAATCGACCGTGCACTTGCTAAATGCGAAAGCGGCTCTTACGGAATTTGTGAAGATTCCGAAGAACCTATCGACGAAGCTCGCCTCGAAGCTCAGCCCTGGACAAGATACAGCGTTGAGTCTGCTGAAAAAAGAGAACTTCGCAAAAAGAAATTTGCGATCAAATAATTTTTGATTCAGCTTTTATTCAACTAACTTTAGACTTGAACAGAGTCGACCATTTCTTCTTTGAGTCTTTTCACGTGCTTCTTCCACGCTTTTTCTGCGATAGCAGCCGCTTCGGCAGGACTATCCACAAGATGTAAATCATCTAAGTCGCCCATGTTGATCATTCCATTTTCTACAAGATGCGACTGAATAAACTCATATAAAGGAGCCCAATACTTTTTACCCACCAAAATGACAGGAAAATCCGCAACCTTTTTGGTTTGGATAAGAGTTAAAGCTTCAAACATTTCATCGAGTGTTCCAAAACCACCAGGCAATATGACAAAGGCTTGAGAGTATTTTACGAGCATCACCTTACGAACAAAAAAGAAGTTAAAGTTTTCTGAGATATCTAAATAAGGATTCAAATGAGTTTCAAAAGGTAACTGAATATTAAGCCCCACGCTTAAGGCCTTTACCTCGCGAGCCCCCTTGTTTGCGGCTTCCATAATCCCCGGCCCCCCACCAGTGATAATGGCAAAACCTTTCTTTCCTATTTCACGAGCACATTTGCGAGCTAACTCATAAAAAGGTGAGCCCTCTTGAACTCGTGCACTTCCAAAGATCGAAACACCTTTGGTAATTCCATACAGGCGATCCAATCCTTTGATAAATTCACTTTGAATACGCAAAACTCTCCACGTTTCTCGAGTCCGATTGTCTTCACCACGTAAAAATTTAAAATCTTCGGGTTTCAACTGATGAATAGTGGGTGCTTTTTGTTTGAATCTTTTCGATTTGGACATGAACCTTAGACTAACTCTTTAAAATTCGAGCAACAAGTTCATGCAAAAAGCAGAGAAAATGAAATTAAGTTTTTAACGGATTGACGATTTTTGATTCGCCGCTTTTAATAATATGTGGGGGGATCTTTAGAAACGTTCGTAAGGACGTTTCATTGCATTACAGCTTTGTAAGTCCCAGCCAATCTCAGGGGGAGGTAGTATGGCACGAGGACACGTGGGTATTGTCATTGGAATCCAATCGGGTTTCAGGACATTAAGCGACATGTGGGGCCGAAGGGCTCAGATTATAAACGCACAGGTAGAAGATGGCAGATCTCATCTGCATCATTCGGAATATGAAATCATTGAGCTCATCAAAAAGCTCATCACATTCAAAAGAATGTGTGATCAAAGTGGGACGCCTGTTTATTTTGCGCTTCCTAACTCTGATCAAATGGGAATGCTCAGTCAGTTTTTTCAATTTTTGGGAGAACCTCTCAAGAATAAAGAAATTGTGAGGATTGAAGCCATTCAAAACTTTCCGATTAAAACTTTAGTTTTCGCGCCACTTGATGTGAGTCCTTCACGTCTCGTCGAACAATTAGCTCGCATGACTTTACTTTGCCCCAAGGTCGATCACATCGTCCTCAGCAAAGCTACCAACTGGACTCAAAAGTCATTACTCGCTCTTCAAGAAAGCTGGGAGTGGATCCAACCTCTTGATTCAGAGACATGGGGAACACTCACAAAAGAAATCACTGGCCGTAGCCCAGAAGAAACCACTAGCGAAAGCAAAAGCGATCCCATCACTGCCACTCGCAACATGCGCATGAAGAAGCTCATCGAATCAATCGATAAGCTTGCTCCAACAGAAAAACCTATTTTGATTGCAGGCGAAGAAGGTGTGGGCAAAGAACTTGTCATCAATAGAATCCACGCTCTTTCCTCACACCCGCAATTAGAACTTAAAATGGTGGATTGTGCGGCTGTAGACGTTGCCATCATCGAGCATGTGGGAGCTCATGCAGAGGGAACTCTTGTGTTGAGAAATTTCGACAAACTCAGCGTCGAAAACGAAGAACATGTTTTGAATTACATTACAGCTGAAGAGAACATGATTCCTGGAAGAAAGATCGTTCTTGAAGTTCAAAATATTTCAGAAGAAAGAGAACTTCCTTACGAAAAACTCGGAGCCGGAGTGATCGAAGTTCCCCCTCTTCGCATGCGAAAAGAAGATATCGAAATATTAGTGAGCCACTTCGTTCACAAGTTCAATATCGAAAAGCGTCGCAAAGTGAGTGGCGTTTCTCGTCGTGCACTCAGAGCACTTGTGGGATACGAGTGGCCCGGGAACGTCAGAGAATTGGAACAAGTTATTGAGCGCGCCATGCTGATGAAAACCGCAGGGATGATTGATGTCTGTGATTTTCCAGAGAAATATATTCAGAAAATTCTCTCTGAAATTGAATACGAAGATATTTTACGGGGCCCCAACAAAAGATTGGCAGTTCCGCAAAACAATCTCAGAAAAGAAGCATGTTACGATCAAAAACACGGGGGGGATTTTAGAATGAGTAATAACTCTTTTTTCAAAGGTCAAATCGACCAAGCTGTGGGACATACTTGTCATGGAGGATGTCAGCACGAGCAAGAATCTTCTTTCGTTACCAAGGAGGGTGGTACCGGTATGCAAAAAATGGAAGAGTTTTTAGATATGATTCAAAGCACTTTTAAGTGCACAGATGAAGGTGTTGACTTCAACACGATCGTAGATCGTTTTGAAAACATCTTAATCCTTGCTGCTTTAGCACGCACTGGATGGAACCGTAACCGTGCTGCGGCTTTGTTAAAACTCAATCGCACAACGTTGGTTGAAAAGTTGAAGAAAAAACAACTCAGCCAGCCTGGCATGAGCACAGCTCCAACAGCAACTGTCACAACGACTACATCAACTGTTGGATTCTAAAAATTCCTAAGGCTCTAAGCCTTCTAAATGGAATTTCGACCCCGCTTGCTTCTTCATGAAGCAGGTGGGGTTTTTCTTTTGTGTTTTGTAAATGATTTAGAAAAACGTTCCGTGCTCAACTTGAGTCTGGCCATCCGGAAGCTGGTAAATCTTTGTAAATCTATTGAGCTTTAAGTGAATCACTAAAATAGCATCTAAAGAAGCAGGCCTTCGAAGGGAGAACTCATAAAGTATTCGTTTAATGGCAATGGGATAAAAATCCGCTTCTGTCATTCCATCTGCCACATTATGATCCAAGAGATCACCCTCAATAAATAAAACGGCACTCAGCTCCACCTTTTCTTTTAAGCGAGTCAGAGCAAAATCTGCTTTTGCAAAAGATGATTTCACGGCTCCAAAAACATTTTGGCTTGATTGAACGCGTTTCACTTCACGATAGGCCACAACTTTTCTCGTAAGAGAATCGGTCAAACGCAGATCCATACTTTTTGTTGAATTCTTGTCAGTGGGAAGACTAAAAAATCCGCGTCCTGGTTCAAATGAAACAGTGACATTCATTGTTTTTAATATCGAAAGCGCATAGAAGCCTTCGTACAAGCGATGACTCAACTCGATCGAGCGACTAGAAGCGATGAAATTTATCCAAGTTGCATAGTTCTCAACTTTCTGGACCCGATGATAAACCTCCAAGTTACTCAACAGAGCTTCCGTCCAGTGATATTTCACAGGGTCACTCACTTTATCTAAAATTTCTTGGTACTTATCCCCAAAAGGTGAGTTTTCAATAATGTATCGAACTGGTTTGATATGTAGAAAATCTTCGCGGTTAGAATCGTTCCTTTTCGCATAAACATAGCGATCGAATTCAGTAACGGGCCCCGCCCCAGTTTTTGAATTGTAAACTTCCGCTATTTTTAAGTTTAGTAAATTTTTGCAATCTTCCGCAAAAGCAGCAGACGAGAGAAGCAGCGAAACAGCCGCCCATACAAAAAGACCCCTTAAAACCCTCTTTAACCTCATGAGAAAAGTTTTAAAACATGATCAATGCACCTGTTCAACAAACAAGGCCTTACATTTACATTTCATATTGCAAAGATTCATGAGCTATTTTAGTTCTACTTCATGGAAGTAAAGAGTTTTAATCTTCATACTTTTGATCAATACCTCTCGTTTGATGACATCCTCCTCAAACCTGGCCACTCGAGCGTTTTACCTAATGAAGTGGATCACTCCTCTCAACTTGGCCCCTTTAAGCTCAGCGTCCCGATTCTTTCTGCCGCAATGGACACCGTTACCGAAGCAGAAATGGCGATCGCCTTAAGTCTTCGCGGTGCACTGGGCGTGATTCACAAAAACCTTTCTATCGAAGACCAAGTGAACGAGGTTAAAAAAGTAAAAAACTTTCAACACGCAATTATTCGATCACCCCTTACCGTGAGAGCCGATGACGATCTTGCAGCTGTGAGAGAAATTGTCAAAAAAACAAAGATCTCTGGATTTCCCGTACTCGATCAAAATAAAAAACTTGTGGGAATTTTAACCGAAAGAGATTTTCGTTACGCTCCTGCAAAATTAAAAAAAGTAAAAGACGTGATGACGAGTAAAGTTTTTTCTTTGCGCGAAGGCAGCTCCAAAGAAGAAGCCCTAGAATTTTTTAGGAAATTCAAAGTTGAAAAACTTCCCCTTGTCGACAAACAAGGCAAACTCACTGGCCTCATCACATCTTCTGATTGGCGCAAGACCGAATCTTTTCCTCTTGCACAACGCGATTCAAAAGGATCGCTAACAGTTGCTGCCGCTATTGGCGCAGGCGAAGATGGATTTGCGCGCGCTCAAGCGCTTTATGCGGCAGGTGCCGATTGCCTTGTCCTTGATTCTGCGCACGGACACAGTGAAGGAATCATCAACACGCTTAAAAAAATTAAGAAAAACATGGACGTTGTTTTGATTGCAGGAAACGTTGGAACCGCCGAAGGCGCAGAAGCTCTTATCAAAGCAGGCGCAGATATTATCAAGATTGGAATTGGCCCCGGATCCATATGCACCACTCGAGTGGTGAGCGGCGTAGGCGTTCCACAATTTACAGCTGTCTATGATATCTGTTCTAAGAATCGCAAGAAATATCCCAAAGTTGGTTTCATTGCCGACGGTGGAATTCGTTACTCAGGAGATGTGGTCAAAGCCTTGGCGGCTGGAGCTCATGCGGTAATGCTCGGATCTTTATTCGCAGGAACCGCAGAAAGCCCAGGCGATCAAATTCTTTACCGAGGTCGGGCATACAAGCTGTATCGCGGTATGGGTTCGATTACAGCGATGAAAAAAGGATCGAAGGATCGATACGGCCAAGCAGGCGTTGAAGCTTCCAAGCTTGTTCCAGAGGGCGTTGAAGCGCGTGTTGCCTTTAAGGGAAGCGTGCACGATGTGCTCTTTCAACTTTTGGGTGGGCTGAGAGCCGGAATGGGTTACGTGGGTGCGGCTAATCTAGACGAACTCGTTAAAAAAGCGCGCTTCGTACGCATAACGAATAGTGGATTGCGTGAAAGCCATGTACACGATGTGCAAATTACTGCAGAAGCCCCCAACTACACGGCTCACCGTGAAGGAGATAACGAATGATCGGCATTGTTGATTTTGGATCTCAATATACGCGCTTGATTCATAAAAACGTTCGCAGCCTTGGCGTCGGAGCTCAGATCTTTCCCTCTGATGTAAGCAAAGATGAATTAGAAAAAGCAAAGCTCCAAGGAATTATTTTCTCAGGATCTCCTGCAAGTGTGGGCGAAATTAAATTCGATGAAAATATTTTTGAAATAAACCTTCCCAAACTTGCGATTTGTTTTGGCTACCAAGTAGTAGCCAAAAAATTTGGGGGTAAAGTTGAAGAACAAACTGCGCGAGAATACGGACGCGCTGTTGTCTCAAGAAGCAGGGAATCCTTTGATGATTTGCTTTTTGAAGGCTTTCCCCAAGAAAGTATCGCATGGATGAGTCACGGAGACTCGGTAACAGGACTACCCTCTCAAGCAAAATCACTTTTAACTTCTGAAGGAAGACCCGCAGCTTTTTGTTTAGAAAAATCTCAATTGTGGGCACTTCAATTTCATCCCGAAGTGGCGCATTCGCAAGAAGGCATTCGTCTTTTTGAAAACTTCTTATTCAAAATTTGCAAGATTGAACGCTCCATTGAAGCTCACCTTTTTGATGATCTTTATGAAAAGCTCGAAAAGCAATTAAAAGGAATCAAGGAAGTTACATGCGCTGTATCAGGAGGAGTTGACTCAACTGTTCTTGCGGTTCTTTTGGCAAAATTTGTAAAAGTTCGTGCCCTTTTTGTGAATCACGGATTCTTAAGAAACTACGATCAAAGTGATCTTGAAGAGATCATCAAAAAATATCCAAATATCGATTTTAAAGTCATTGATGCACGCGAAATTTTTTGGAATGAATTGCGTGGAGTTTCCGATCCAGAAGAAAAAAGAAAAATTATCGGAAAACTTTTCATCGATGTTTTTGAAAAAAACTTACCGCAAGAAAACTTCATGCTTGCTCAAGGCACTATTTATTCAGATGTGATTGAAAGTGCAGATAATCCCAACGCCCCCACTCAAAAAATCAAAAGCCATCACAACGTGGGAGGCTTACCTCCTGGAATTAAAGTCAAACTCCTTGAGCCTCTGAGGGATTTATTCAAGGACGAGGTGCGGATTCTTGGAAAGAGCCTTGGGATTCAAGCAGACTTTCTGGATCGACACCCTTTCCCCGGACCTGGACTTTCCATTCGCGTGCTGGGACCGCTCGAAGAAAAATGGGTAGAGATTGCTCGCAAAGCAGATTCCATTTTCATCGGTGAATTAAAACGAAGAAATCTTTACTCTAAAGTGTGGCAAGCTGCTGCCGTTTTGCTTCCCATCTCAACCGTCGGCGTGATGGGAGATGGACGAACCTACGAACGAGTCCTCGCTCTTCGTGCAGTCACATCCAAGGAGGCCATGACTGCAGAAGCCACTGAACTTCCCTGGTCAGACCTTAAAGAAATCGCCTCTATGATTGTCAACGAAGTTCGCGGCATCAACCGCGTCGTCTTTGATCTCACCTCAAAACCCCCAGCTACCATTGAGTGGGAGTAGACTTTTTAAGTTAGCTCTTTTTTTGCAGTTCAAAACGAGTTCTATTAACACAAAGCTGTGCAGGGTTTAAAAAAAATTCCGTTAGTTTTTTATACTATTTCGATCCTTTTCATCCAAAATATCTTACGTGCTGAGGAACAAAGCACACTCGAAATTGTTCAAGACTATGTTGCCACACAAAGACTTCCTGGTGTTATCTTTTCTGAAACGACTCCCCAAAAAACCTCACACATCACTGATGGACGAAGAAACATTTACCATCAAGAAGCCATTCAAAAAGACGAGCTCTTTCCAATAGCGAGCCTTAGTAAAATATTTACATCTATTCTGATTTTGCAAGAAATTGAAATGGGAAAACTTTCTCTCCATTCAAAGTTAAAAGATATTTTTCATGTTCGCGTTCACGAAGACTATGAAGATCTGGATGTCGAAGAAATCATGTATCATCGCGGAGGTTTTCCGATGAATGAAATAGATTCAACAGATTTAGAAAATCATAGCAAAACTCGAAGCGATCTTACTCGATTTTTTTTACGTCACGGCCCCTACCATTCACTCAAAACCAGCAACTACTCAACTTATGGCTTTGTCGTACTTGGTGCGATTCTTGAGCATCTTGAAAATAAAAGCTGGGAACAAATAGTGACCGAGCGACTTTTAAAACCTCTCAAACTTCATTCTTGCCGCCTTCCTTACGATTCATCGATCGCAAGTTTTCCTAAAAGCTCCAAAATCCCTCTTCTAACGGACGATGATTACAAAAACATGCTCTTTGGCCATCTCAAACAAAATCGTAAAATTGACTGGATTCCTGGACCCATAAAAGAAAACGCGCATTCCCCCTTTGATAATCCAGGTGCAGGGCTTTTTTGTAAAATTCACGACATTCACAATTTCATTCAAGAACAACTTTCTGGTTATAAAATTTATCTCGATAGCCTTGAAGGAAAAGAAAACAATTTAACTCAAAAAATTTTTCAAAATATTTCAACTTACAAATATCTTTTTCATAGCCCCCAACAAAACATGCAAAGTATCAGTCACTGGGTCCTCTTTTCCCAACAATTCAATCCTCAAAAAGTTTTTGCGGCCTGTGCCTATGGCTCTTCTGGGGGAACTTCTATCGTGACGTGTTTTGACTTAAAACAAAACAAAATCGCTTCTGCTTTTGCGAATGCCTGGTCAGACAGGGTTTTTGATGAGTTAAGAGAGATTCTGGATACAACTTTCCACAACAAACTTCTTTTAAAGAAACTCAATCCCTACCTACTCCCTCTACACAGCCCTTCTTTTATAAACTCCGCATCGAAGTTTTCATCTGAAAGGAACTAAGGCTTGCCTAACGAAGTTCTTCAGACCTAATCTGTTTTTATGGATTTTGCATATAGCCCTCTTGATCGACGATACAAAGAAGCACTCCCTCAAATCCTATCCGAAGAAGCTTCTTTTTCTTTTCAAATAGAAGTTGAAGGTAATTGGCTTAAAACATTGCGGGACGAAAAAATTTGCCCTTCATTCGAAGATAAAGATTTAGATAAAATTCTTTCTAAAGTTTCCTTCCAGCGCGTGGAAGAAATCGAAAAACGCACTCAACATGCCACTCGCGCACTTGTAGAAGGTATCGCCGAAGAACTTGAAAAAAATGGGAAAAAAGATCTTTCTCAGTGGGTACACGTGGGACTTACCTCTTTTGATGTCGTAGATACCGCAAGTCGATTGCGTCTGAAGACTTATATCCAAAAAGACTTTTTTCCACTCTTAGACAAGAACCTCGAAATTCTTAAAACTTTAGCCTCCAAGCACTCACAAACACTTCAAGCGGGCAGAACTCACGGTCAATGGGCAGTGCCCACTTATTTTGGACTCTCATTAGCAGAAGCTTACAGCCGATTAAAAGATTTAAAAAATTCTCTCCAAAAAAATATAGAAAATCTAAGAGGCCAAAGCTCTGGAGCGATTGGAGGCTACCACGCCTCTTCTATGCTCAGCTCTCATGCTCTTAACCTAGAAGAAAAATTTCTTTTCCGACTCGGTCTCAAAGCTGATTATGGATCGACACAAATTCTACCCCCGGAAGACTTTGTTCAAGTTGCTCAAACTGTTTTTCTTGCAAACTCTGTTCTTAC
Source organism: Bacteriovoracaceae bacterium (assembly GCA_947467125.1). Lineage (GTDB taxonomy): Bacteria > Bdellovibrionota > UBA2428 > UBA2428 > UBA2428 > CANIGN01. The sequence continues at coordinate 9,494 of CANIGN010000027.1, forward strand.
AAAAGTTGCCAACGACTGGCGCCACCTTGCAAGAAGCGAAATTGCTGAACTTTTTGAATCCATGGGCGAAGGGCAAGTGGGCTCTTCGACAATGCCCCAAAAAAGAAATCCTTGGAATCTCGAACACGTTTGCAGTCTCTTCAAGGTTCTCAAATCGCGCTTACAACTCATTCAAGACGATGTAATCACTGAGCATCAAAGAGACCTTACCAATTCAGCTTCAGGTCGTTTTTATTTTGAATTCTTTGCAGTATCTCATCTCCTTTTTAGCCGTTTTTTAAAAGTAGCTACTAAAATCCAAGTCGATGAAAAACAGATGAAAAAAAACTTCGACCAAGCAGGCTCCTCAATCTTTGCCGAAGCTCTTTACGTAAGCCTTACACTAAAGGGCCACGATAAAGCTCATGACATTGTTCGAGAAGCTTCACGCAAAAGCGAAAGCAGTGGAAAAGACCTACTTGAAATCTTACGAGAAGATAAAAAAGTGGAACCAGACCTTAGCCACGACAAACTCATGAAAAAAGTTCTTGAAGGATCGAGACTCAAACTCGAAAGAATTTTAAATAATTAATTTGAAAAGTTAAAGATAGCCTGTGAATTTAGAATCTCTTCAAGATCAAGTCCTCAAAAAGATGATAAATCTTCCGTTTTCAAAAAAAGGATCCACCACTTTAGCTCTAAGACCAAATTTTCTTATTTATATTTGTACTCAAAAATTCGATCCTGAAGATTTTTCAAGATTCGAGAGCCTTAACATCAGCTATCTTTCTTTTGAAGAAACGTCTCCTCTAGATGCTCTTTTAAGTTATCTTAAAAAAACTCAAGCTGGCGCATATGTTTCATCAAACTTTCTTAATGATGATTTTCACAAAACCTATTCAAATGTAACTATTTCACTGATCGACCCTCATGTTCTTGATGAAATCGAAAAAGATCCCTCACAAAAAAGAATCGGCGTACTGATTAGAAAAAAAATCTTAGCCTGCCAAGATTTTCAGATTGAAATACCCTTAAGTTAAAATAAAAATAAAAGAAGCTCATGATAAGACCTATTTTATTAACCGGCGCATCGGGATTTGTAGGAAGTGAAGTTCTCTGCGAACTTTACCGGATGGGTTTAGGCGGGCGCGTTCATCTTTTTTTGCGAAAACATCCTGATGAAAAAAGTCTGATCAGCCTTCGCTTCAGAGACGCGAATATCAAAACTGACGAACTTACTGCTCGAACTCATCTTGTTGACCTTCAGGATGAAAAAGCGTTTCTAAAAGCACTCGAAGACCTCGCAATCATCAGCCAAGAATGGATAGTGATTCACCTTGCGGCAGTCATTAACGCCAAAGGAGACCTCAAAACTCAAGAAGAAGTAAACTTCAAACGAACAACTCAACTCATTTCATGGGCAAATAAAAACGCGAAAAGCTTTATCTATACAAGCTCTGTTGTCGCTTTTGGTGCAACACCAACACCCATTATTCGAAATGAAGAAAGTTACCCAAAATATCACTTTCTCAACAAGCTAGACGGATACAGCCTAAGCAAACGAAAAGCTCACGATGAAATTCTAAAAACCTCCAAAATTAACACCTGCATACTCTGTCCGGGTATTATTCATGGGGCCTATGAGCACGCCAAATCCTCACGCACTCATCTTAAAAAAATTCTCGAAGATAAAGTCAACTGGCTTCCCAGCGGAGGCGGAGCTTTTGTCAGCTTAGAATATGTAGCAAGCGAAATTATTTTATCAGCTCTTAACGAGCCTCTCGACAGTGAACTCAAAGTGAAAGTTTTGGCTGAAGCTTGCCTCCCCTACACCAACTACCTTAACCTCTACCGAGAGAGCGCTGGCCTTAAGACAAAGAATTTTAAAAAAATTCCTCATTTTTTTCTTTGGTTCGCAGCTGCAATTTATTCTTTATTAAAATTATTCAAAATTGAAATTTCAATTTTCTCAAAACTTATACAAGCTCAAATGTTCTATTATTTTGAAACTCTCTCCACACAAGAAGAAGGCATCCAAATAATCTTCAAGGCTATGAAAGAAAGTCTGAATTCAAAAATACCAGCCGTTGAACTAGACCAAACAACCAACACACTTAACCAACCTAAATAGAACTTTCTTTTCATCCTAAATCATTCATCTGTAAAAGCTTCATAACTTCAAGGAAACAATCTGTTTTTTAACAAGCGTTTAGCAACTAACTCATTGCCATTAGGAGATACATGACAAAGATCAATATAAACAAAGTCTTTTACATCAAACACATCTGTCATATCGACATAATCAACTTTTAATTTTTTAGCAGAAAGTCGAATCTTTTCATAAACTATCTCATACTGTTTTTTCCACAAATCATCTCTGAAAACATTTGGTAAGTGAATCAAATTAGGGGATCCGATGTATGCAACTGGCTGCAAAACAGGAATAAAAACACCACCTTTTGACTCAACCAAAAACTTAGCAACCCTCCAATCATCCATTAAATTATTTGTAATTAATTCTGCTTTTCTTGAGTCTAGATGACACTCAAGCATGTCACCATTGAGAGAGACATTAGATTTTTTTGAATTGCCTAAACCCTTACCCAAAAGCTGAGCTTTAGCTAAAATCTCAACAGTAGGATCAAATACAGAAAAAAAACTCGAGTGCCCAAAAGAATTACGCTCAACCCATTTTTGGATTTGAACTTCTTGCAGAGTAGAAAAGAAAGAGGCTCCAACACGACACTTATTTAACACCTCATTCACCCCGTCATAAAACACAACCGTCTCTGGCTTTCCTCCCTCTAGATAGGCTTTCATAAGCAAATTTAGACTTTGATGAGCAACGTAACCAGTCTCCCCAAAATTAAAAGTAGTTTTACCCGAAAACTTTTGGACAAATGCTGGAATTGTTTCATTGTCGCGAGCCCCTGTTCCCCACATTGCAGATCCACCAAAAAACCATATTTTTGAACTCTTTAGATCACTACTAATTTCAGAAAAATATCTTCTGTAGCCACTTTCATCAATTGTTATTGTTTTGCCCTTAAATGCTTTTCTTCGCCAACCAATAAAATCAAAATACTTTGAAGGTAACCCATTGTATTCAGCAAAAAACTGCTTAGCCCATTCAAGTGAAGCGTAGTTTGGTAATTCACTTGGGGTAGAATGGTATCGAAATGGCTTATAAAGATCATAAGCTATCGGTAACGCTGAAGAAATAAGGCCCAATAAAAGAAATATTATTGCGACATTTACCATTAGTATAAATAAAACTTTTTTAATAAAATTTATGTTTCTCATCAAAATCCCTTGTTAAGGTCTGATGTTATTTGAAAAATTAAAAAATCTCACCAGGCTTTGGATATAAAAAGTGACTTTTCTCTAAACCATATTTTTCAAGCGCCTTAAAGAGATCTTTTTTTGGATCATCCCAAGCTTCATCCGTTAATTTAAAACAACTATGATGGATCCCAATCGATTTTTTAGAATTCAAATCCAAATGAGCTCTTACAGCCTCTTCTGGATTCATATGACTATATTTCATAAACCATCGAGGCTCATAAGCACCAACCGGGATGAGCGAGAAATCAAAAGAATCCCATTTTTTTTGAATTTCTTTAAAATGAGGCCCATATCCCGAATCACCTGCAAAATAAATTTTACGTTGTGTTTTTGAACACTCCACAACAAAGCTTCCCCATAAGGCAAAATTTCGATCACGAAAATTTCGCCTAGACCAATGTTGAGCTGGAGCAAGAGAAACATTGATTCCCTTAACCTTAACAGATTCCCACCAATCAAGTTCAGTTATCTGATCTTTTCGAATTCCAATTTCTTTCAAATAAGGGCCATTTGAGTGGGGGACAATAAAATGCAAATGAGGAAATAAGGAGGAAAGCTTTTGTAAAGCTTTCGCATCAAAATGATCATAGTGATTATGCGAGAGTAAAACAAAATCAAGTCTTCCTAGATCTTGTGGCAAAAAGGGGAGCGCATGAGCTCTTCTAGGTCCCAGCATATTTTTAGGACCTGCACGATCCGAAAAAAGTGGGTCCGTTATCAAACGAATTCCACCTACATCCATTAACACTGTTGAATGATTCACAAATTGAATGAAATTTTTTTGATCTTCCTGAGGAGTTTGCTTGATTACAAAATCCGGAGAAACTTCTTTAGGCCACGGAATATTACTTTTACCCATTCTCCACTTTAAAAGATTCTTAATACTGACTCTTACAATATTTTGATCGAGCCAAGGAACAAAAAATCGTCCCTCTTTAAAATGATCGGAAACAGGCGGATCTTGAAACCGTTTCATTTATATAAATCATAGCATTATTTTATTTAAAAATTCCTTTTGACAGCAATCTCAATGAGCCACTAGCCCTTAAGCTTAAGAGCCTAAAGCGCCCTGGAGGGAAAACAGTGAACAATTCAATAAAGTGCTTAAAAAAACACTCAAACAAAAACCTTTTCTTTATTTTGGGATTCACAATCGGAAACCTGTTTTTGGGAAATATGCTTTTTGCAAAAACAAAGCAAAGTCCCGGACAACAAGAAATCGAAAACCAAGTCAGCAAGATCTTTCTTCTAGCTCTTCCCGATGAACACCCCAAAGTGAAATACAAAGTCAGCATTCAACTCGCTGGCCAAGGCGACGTGGGAAGCACAAAAATTCAAGAAAAGATTCTTGACCAATCCGGAAATTGGAACGGTCAATGGACCACAACAGATGAATGTGATTCTTCAAACAGTTACAAGACAGACCCCTCACCTCCTCAGCCATTCATGAAAACACCTGCTGGAAGATTTCAACCACTCGATACAAGCGATAACCTGCTCTATCGCATTGGTAGAGATGCAATCTGGGATGACCACGGCCCTGCGACTTACTATTTTGGAATCCAAACCCCAAGCGGACTCAGAGGCTTTGCTGCAATCCACAACGGGCACGTCCCTGGCCGCAATAGCCATGGCTGTATAAGAACAACTGATCGTTGTGCACTCAAAATTCGTAAAATTGCCGATCAAATCGGAGGCCCCGTCCAAACCTTGCGCGAAAATGACCCCAACAATCCCCTCTCTTTAATTTTTACATTTACCGAAGCTTCCTTAAGCGTAAGCCCAAAGGCCTTTGCTCGCGCAAGACGTGACTTCTCAGCTATGGTTCTTGAGTTAAAGCCCTACGCAGAAGCCTCTCTAAAGTAAAAAATCTCGCTCCCTATTCTAAATTCTGCTAAAAATTTGGGCGTGGCGCTTATTGTTCAAAAGTTCGGTGGAACATCCGTTGGCTCCTTGGAGCGAATTGAAAAAGTTGCAGAAATCGTATCCCTCGAACAACAAAAAAACAACCAAGTCCTCGTGGTGGTTTCAGCCATGGCTGGAGAAACCAATCGACTTGTAGCCCTTGCTCAAGGTCTAAGCCCGGAGCCCAACAGGCTTGCACTCGATATGATTCTCGCTTCTGGTGAACAGGTTTCCTGTGGTTTGCTTGCGATTGCCCTTGAAAAAAGGGGTATCAAGGCACTTCCCCTCTTAGCCTTTCAAGCCGGCATTAAAACAAATGAAATTTTTAGCGATGCTCGTATCGCAAGCATTCATACCGAGCTTTTGAAAAAAAACATTGATCGTGGAGTTGTTCCCATCGTTGCGGGTTTTCAAGGAATCTATGAAGACGAAGATAAATTTGAATATCTCACAACCCTAGGACGTGGCGGATCCGATACTTCAGGAGTGGCTCTTGCGGCGGCCCTCAAAGCTGATCGCTGCGATATCTACACCGATGTTGCAGGCGTTTACACTGCCGATCCTCGAGTTGTAAAAAAAGCAAAGCCTATCGATGAAATTAGCTTTTCAGAAATGATGGAACTCGCAAGCCTTGGCGCAAAAGTTCTTCATATGAGAAGTGTCGAAATCGCTGCCAAATACAAAGTCCCCCTTCGAGTTTGCTCGACTTTTGAGCCCGAAAAAAAGGGCACCTATATCATTGGAGAAGAAAATATGATCGAAGCTCCCGTTGTCTCATCTGTCACCAGTTCACTTTCGGAATGTTTGCTCAAAATGAACGTCAAAGAAGTCGACGCTCAATTTCCAGCTCGTCTCTTAAAACCCTTAGCGGATGCACATATCAACATCGACATTATTCTTAGATCTGCGAACAACAATGGTTTTTGCACTTTCAATCTAAGCTGCCCGCGCTCTGAGATGAATCGCACTCTTGAAATCCTAAAAGAATACAGCCCAAGCGTTGTTCTTGAAAAGGCTGCAAAACTTTCTATCGTTGGTGTGGG
>CANIGN010000028.1 GCA_947467125.1 Bacteriovoracaceae bacterium
GCTGACACTGGTAAAGACGACGATTTTGTAAAAGACATTTTCGTTGCGAGCACTCTGAGTTACCTCTTGTGCTTTACGAATTTGGGTCGCTTGCATTGGCTAAAGGTTCACCAAGTTCCAGAAATGAGTCGTACCGCTCGTGGTCGACCTCTTGTTCAGCTTTTACAGCTTGTAAACGGAGAAGAAGTTTTATCCATTCTCCCAATCAAGGAGTTTGTTGAAAACAAATATATCGTCATGGCCACAAAACAAGGCGTTATTAAGAAAACAGACTTAATGGCGTTCTCTAATATTAGAGCTGCTGGAATTATTGCCATTGCTTTTGATGACGGCGATTCATTGGTTAAAGCTGCTTTATCTGATGGAAAGCAAGATATCTTTGTGGCGACCAAGCTTGGACAAAGTATTCGCTTTAGCGAAGAAGATGTTCGCGATATGGGTCGAAATGCTCGCGGAGTCAGGGGCATTAAGCTTGATGATAAGGATGCAGTTGTCGGAATGGAAATTTTCCCTACAGAAGAAAATGATAAAGGTGAGCTTTCTATTTTGAGTGTGAGTACTTTGGGTTATGGAAAACGCACTCCTCTTAATGAATATCGCACACAAGGCCGAGGCGGATCTGGAATTATCAACATCAAAGTCACCGATAAGATTGGTGAGCTTGTGGCTGTAAAATTGGTTCGAGATGGAGATGATGCGATTGTCATTAGCAATGTTGGCCAGCTAATTAGAACTCCTGTAAGTGAGATTCGAGAGATTGGTCGTAACACTCAAGGAGTGCGAGTCATCAATATGGATGATGGTGAAAGTGTAAAAGCTTTTGCAATTACTCGTGAAGTAGATGAGACCCAAGTTCAAGAGACTCCTTCTGGTGAAAAATTAAATTAGTAATGTCTGTGAATAGTGATTTTTTAGCGCGTGCAGAAAAGGTTTTTGTTGGGGGAGTGAACTCTCCTGTTCGAAGTTTTCGTCGTGTTGAAGGAAAACCCCTTATTATCAAAAGAGCTCAAGGTGCTTTTATAGAAGATGTTGAGGGTAAAAAATATTTAGATCTTGTGATGTCTTATGGACCACATCTTTTTGGCCATCACTATGATCCGATTTTAAAAACTTTAGCGAAAACCCTGGAAGAGGGTCTTTGCTATGGAATGACAAGTGAGCGAGAAATTCAATGGGGCGAAAAGATGCTTTCTTTTTTACCACCTCGTTGGAAGGTCAGAGCTTTAAGTTCTGGAACGGAAGCTTGTATGACCGCAATTCGTCTTGCTCGAGGTTATACGGGCAGAGACGTCATTGTGAAATGTTCGGGTCATTATCACGGACATGTAGATTCGCTTTTGTTTGATGCCGGGAGTGGGCTTGCCACTTTAAGTGAGGAAAGTGTTCCTGATTCTGCAGGGGTTCCACAATCACTTGGGAAACTTTTAAAGATTATCCCCTTTAATGATGTTTCTGCTCTCGAAAAAGTTTTTAATGAGTTCGGTGAGCAAATCGCGGCTTTTATTTTTGAGCCCATCATGGGGAACATGGGCGTTGTTCTTCCAGAAGAAAATTTTTTAAAAAAAGCGCGTGAGCTTACTCAAAAACACAAGGCGCTTTTAATTTTAGATGAAGTCATGACAGGATTTCGAGTTGCTAAAAATTCAGCTTGGGGTCGTTTTGATCTTCAACCTGATCTTGTAACCTTTGGAAAAATTGTAGGAGGAGGCTCAGCTTTATCTGCTTTGGCGGGTGATGCAAAAATTCTAGATTCCCTTGCTCCTCTGGGAAAAGTCTATCAAGCCGGCACGCTCTCAGGAAATCCGATAGGAGTGAGCGCTGGTCTTGCAATGCTTGAAGAGATTGATCGCTGTGATCCGTACCCTTCTTTAGAAAAGCTTGGCGAAAAGTTGGAAAAAACTCTTCAAAATGTAGCTTTAAAAAAAGGTATTCAACTTAGTGTTGTCCGTTGTGCTTCAATGTTGAGCACTCACTTTAGACAAGAAAAACCTCGAAACGCTGTTGAGACTCGCGATATTGATTATGAATTATATAAAAAGTTTTTTTGGTCAGCTGTGAAACACGGAGTCATGTTGCCTCCTTCGCCCTTTGAAGCTTACTTTCTAGCAACAGCTCACTGCCAACACGAAGATCAGCTTCTCTCTTCGTTTGAAAAAATATTAAGTGACATATGATTGAAATGAATACTGTTACTTCTATTTCAATTGGCTTAAGTATTGGTCTTTTTCTTACTTTTAGTAGCTCTTATATTCTTAAAAAGGCCTTTAAAGCTGTTAGCAATAAAGAAGCGACTAAAAGCCAGTTTGCAGCTCTTGCTGAAGGAACAGCTCTTGCGTCTCTTTGGCTTGGAAAGTTAATTGTAGCAATTGGAATTATTCATTTTTCAATGAAAGCTGGATATTCCTCTTTGTATATTGGTGTTTTAACTCCGGTGGGCATACTTTTAGGAGTCTTTCTTTTGCGTTTTTTTGATAGAAAAAAAAGCCCTTAACTTTGTGTTTACAGGCGTTCTTTGGGGCGATATGTATTTTCCTAGATGTCCGCTGGTTTTAAGATTTGGAATCCTCTCCATATTGAGTATTTGAATGCAAATCCTCATTTTGGTGCAGCACTTGTAACAGCTGGAATCTTTGTTGCGGGTGGAGTGGCTTATCGTCTTACAACTTCCTCTTCAAAAAGCTCAAAACAAGCTTTGGAAAAAGTTGAAGATGAAGACCTCGTTCCTTCTGAAAAAGTTGGATTAAGAAATATTTTTGAATCTATTGGAGAGTTTGTCCAAGGTCTTGCAAAAGATATCATGGGGCACGACTATCCCAAGTTTCTTCCAATGATTCTTTTTATCTTTACTTGGGTTTTAGTCAGCAATCTGATGGGAACCATTCCAGGTATTGGGGCTCCTACTATAGATATTAATACGACTCTTTCTATGGGCTTGTTTGTTTTTATTTATTATAATTTTAAAGGTTTTAGAACGAGTGGATTTAAATACCTTGAACACTTTACCGGACATTTGCATGGAGTTTTACTTTTTTGCTTTGGATGGCTGATGTTTCCTCTAGAGCTTATTTCTCACTCTCTAAGACCGCTCACTTTGGGAATTCGTCTAAGAACGAACATTTTTGCCGATCACGCCGTCTTTGATATTATTTCTGGATTAACACAAGACCTTGCCCATTTTATGGAAGCTAAATTGGGATTTGTAGGAAAAGTTCTTGGATTTTTAACAGCATCAGCAGCTCCCATTCCACTTGTTCTCCTCGGAATTATTTTTTGCTGTGTACAGGCCTTAGTCTTTACGCTCTTAACGAGCGTCTATATTAGCATTGCAACCTCGCATGAAGACCATTAAAAGGAGAGATCATGAAATTTAACAAAACTGTCGCTATTAGTTCTTTTGCACTACCTTTATTAGCAATGGCTGAAGAAACAGCCGCTGCTGCACAACACGGAAACGCTGGAGCAAGTTATGCTTATCTAGCTGCTGGTTTTGGTGTTGCTATTGCTGCCGCTGTCGTTGGCTATGCTCAAAGCCGAGCTGCTTCTGCTGCTCTTGACGGTATTGCACGTAACCCTGCATCTGCAAGCGCTTCACTCGTTCCCCTCATCTTGAGCTTAGCGTTCATGGAAGCTTTGGTTCTTTTGACTTTCGTTATCGCTCAATCATTGGCTGCTAAGTAATTGCCGATTGTTAAGCATTGATGTTTTTGATCTACGCAATAAAAGCGTAGTGAAAGAAAAAGTTTACGGCGGAAAGTTGTTGCGTATATTCTACGCAACCTTTCCGCTTAATTTTTTTGTAGGGCTTTCTTGGGTTCAAAAGATCGTAAGTGTTTTTGTAGGAATTTATAAACGAAGTTTCTGGAGTCGAAAACAAATCCTTCCCTTTATTCAACAATATGAAATGAATCTTGATGAATTTGTTGTCCCTCAAGAGGGATTTCAAAACTTTAATGAATTTTTTATTCGTCAAAAAAAAGAAATTATCTTTTCAAATGAAGAAAATATCTTTTCATCTCCTTGCGATGCTCGTCTTATGGCAAGTCGCTTTGAAGATTCTATTCCTCGTTTAAAAGTTAAGGGAAAAGAAATTCTTCTTCCTGATTTGTTGGGGCCTTTTCAAAAAAAACTTCCTCAAAAAGGTTGGGCTTTAACCTTTCGCTTATGCCCACTTGATTATCACCGCTTTCACTTTTTCGATTCAGGAACTGCAGAGAAGCCAATCAAACTTGGAACAAAGCTCGATTCTGTGAATCCCTGGGCGCTTGAATCCAAACCACGTATTTTTGAATGGAACGAGAGACAGATTACTCTGTTTCATTCAGATAATTTTGGAGATGTTTTTTATATCGAAGTTGGGGCTTTATGTGTGGGTAGAATTCATCAAACCTATGAAGCAGGAAAGCTCTTAAAAAGAGGCCAGGAAAAGGGATTTTTCGATTTTGGAGGCTCAACTGTTGTTTTAATCGTGTCTGACGGACAAAAAAGACTGGATTTAGACCCTTTGATCCTTTCTCAAAACGCTTTAGGAGTTGAGGTTTTAGTAAGGCTCGGCGATAATCTCGCCCGGTGGGCGTAGTTTTTAGGGTCTCTTTATTTCATTCGTTGAGATTCGTAATAGCCTTTATTTTTTTTAATCCCCTACTCCTTATTTCCAAAGAAATACCTATTTTGAAAGCTATTCCGGTGAGGATGGATCCTCAGCAGCTTAAGAATTTGAAAGTTGCTCCGCAAACCGAATGGTCGACGTGTGGGCGTCCCTTTGTCCCCTCTCTTTTACCTTATAAAAAAGCACGAATAGATGTTTTTATTTTAAGAGATGAAGGGCGTCGTTATGTTTCAGCTCTCAAAAACTTTGATCAAGAGTTTTTGGTTCTTTCTATTGATGGAGTTGTGAGATCAGCCGGTCTTGTTTCCTCTGGAACCCACACAACGGATGGCAAAGGAGGGCTCACTCCTGCTGGGCGATTTTATGTTTTTGCTTTAGATAGAGACCATCGACAGATGGTTGAAGACGAAGAAACTCACGAAATCGTTCCTCGTTCATGGATGCCCTACGACATCATGCTTACTTCTCGAAGGCCTACTTACTCGAATGAAAGAAGAAGAAAAAATCTAAATCAAATGCCTGTTCTAGCAGAATATTCGAGAAGAAACTTTCATGGGACCGATGGCTACGGATACGAATATTTTGGACAGCCCGCCTCTCATGGGTGCATCAGAAATTTTACATCTACAGACGTAACTGTTCCTTATACAAACGGCGAAGGAAAAGTTTTGCTTGATGAGCCCAGAAGGCTACAGCGTTGGGGGCTTCATCGCATCAACTGGAAATATTTAAATCCCTATGGATGGGACAAGGTTGATCTTATTCCCAATCGTCCACAGAATCGTTTCTTAAATGGAAGGTCTTGGGAAAACAATTGGTTTGAAGATTATCCAAATGAACAAGGAAATTTAAATTTAGCAAACGGCACAGCTATTGGATTAGAGGAAATGTCTCAAAAGGTTCGAATTGAATTTCATGATTATGAAAGCATCACTCAACGAACAAATCGAAAAGAGCTTTTTGAAAAACTTTATTATCCAATGACAGAGCTTTTAAAGAAATTCCCTTACGCTGATTTTGGAGATAAAGAGTTTTTACAGAAAATAAAGTTTGCTCAACTTTATAATTATCAATTGGATCCAAAGCTTTTAGCTGAATTAGAAAATTTAGAACAGAGCGTTCCGCGAGTTATTCCCGTCACTCGTTAATTAAATTAAGCGTTTGCTTTGAGCCACCCTCGACGTTCAAAATAAGTTTTAAGAGGAGCTGCGGTTGCAGATCCTTTCGTCTTAGGTAGGTCCATGGGTGGGCCTTGAAAAACAATCTGGCCGCCTTCGTTTCCTGGGCCTGGACCAATATCAATTAACCAATCTGCAGAAGCGATCACGTCAAGATTGTGCTCAATCACACAAACAGTATTTCCTTGATCAACAAGACGGTGAAGAAGCTCAAGAAGTTTTTTAACATCTTGAAAGTGAAGCCCTGTTGTTGGCTCATCTAAAAAGTAAATTGTTTTTCCGCTAGAACGCTTTGAAAGTTCTCGAGCAAGCTTGATTCTTTGGGCTTCGCCTCCCGAGAGAGTCGTGCTGGATTGTCCGAGCTGTAAATAACCAAGGCCTACATCAAGAAGAGTTTTGAGCTTTTGTTCTAAAACGGGTTGGTTTTTAAAATGTTCATAAGCATCTTCAATGGACATCTTGAGAACTTCGGAAATATTTTTCCCTTTAAAAAGAATTTCGATAATTTCTCTGCGATACCGTCCCCCACCACAGCTTTCACATTCCACGAAAACATCCGGCAAAAAATGCATTTCAATTCTTTTTTGACCCGCACCTTCGCAAGTCTCACATCGTCCACCTTTGGTATTAAAAGAAAAGGTTCCCGCTGAGTATCCCCGAATTTGTGAATCGGGAAGTTGTGCATAAAGTGTGCGTAAGTGACTGAAAAGTCCGGTGTAAGTGGCGGGATTACTTCGAGGTGTTCTGCCTATGGCTCTTTGATCTACGCGGATAGATTTTTGTAAACTTTCTGTTCCCTCAATTTTCTTATAGGGAAGAGCTTGTTTGGTTGTGGTTCCGTTGAGTTCTTTTGAAAGAGCAACTTCGAGAGTGTCTCGTGCGAGAGATGATTTTCCGCTTCCACTGACTCCTGTGAAAACAACAAAAAGACCTAAGGGTATTTCAGCGCTTACATTTTTTAGGTTATGACCTGTGCAGCCAGTAATTTTAATAGATTTTGTTTCCTTTTTTCGAGGCTTTCTTTTTTCAAAGACAAGTTCCTTTCCTAAAAGAAAATCAGCCGTCAGAGAATTTTTAGATTTTTTGAGTTCCTTCGGAGACCCAGCCCAAATTAATTCTCCACCAAAACGTCCAGCTCCTGGTCCAATATCTATCAAAAGATCTGAGGCGAGCATTGTTTCTTCATCATGCTCAACGATAACAACGGTGTTTCCCATGTCTCTGAGGCGTTTAATACTTTTGAGTAAACGCTCGTGGTCAGCAGGGTGCAAACCAATACTTGGTTCATCTAAAATGTATAAAACACCACTGAGTTCTGATCCTAGCTGTGTTGCAAGTCTAAGCCTTTGGGCTTCTCCTCCAGAAATTGTACTCACTCTTCGATCAAGAGAAAGGTAAGAAACTCCTACGTTTTTCATGAATTCTAATCGAGGTAAAATTTCTTCAAGAATTCTTTTTGTGACTAAATGTTTTTGATCGACATAAATTTTACTCAGCTCGATTTTAAGATCAGAAGCTGAAAGGTTCGCCCATTCTGCAATGTTTTTTCCTTGAAATAAAACCCAAAGAGCTTCTTGGCGTAAGCGAGTTCCTTTACACGAGGAACAAGCTTGAGCGACTTCTTCTTCGTTTATTTCTTCTCCGTCTTCATCGACAGCTTTTATTTTTTTCTTATCTTCGACAACGAGCCCTACACCCTTACAGCTTTCACACATCCCGTAGGGAGAATTAAAAGAAAAAAGTCTGGGTTCGAGATCTGGAAAAGTTTTTTCAGAAGAAGAGGCTGCAATTTTTCTAGAAAAAAGCTTTTCGCTTTTATCTGCTAGAGAAATAATTTTTAGCCAACCTTCAGCAATTCGATCGACATGTTTGAAGGCAGTGGCAATTCTTTTTGCGCTTTCTTCAGATCCTGCAACGATTGTATCCACAAGAAGTTCAATGTCGTGGCTTTGATAGCGAGAAAGGAGAATAGGATCAAAAAGATCGCGCATTTCTCCATCCACTCGAACCTTTGAAAATCCAGTTCTTCGCCAGCCCTCAAATTCCCTAAGGAACTCTCCCTTTTTGCCACGAACAACGCTTGCGTAAATTTGGAACTTAGTTCCAGATGGAAGTGAGTCTATGTGTTGATGTATGTCGTCATCTGTGTGTGGCTTGAGGGTTTCTCCCGTTGAGGGGTCTCTTACTTCTCCAACGCGCGCAAAAAGCAAACGAAGAAAATCGTAAATTCCTGTGACCGTTCCAACCGTGGAGCGAGGATGAGCAGAAATTGTTTTTTGATCAATAGATATGCAAGGAGCAAGGCCATCAATTAGGTCCACATCAGGGCGGCTTAATTGATCCAGAAACTGTCTTGCATAAGGAGATAGGGATTCAAGGAATCTTCTTTGCCCTTCGGCAAATAAAGTATCAAAGGCAAGGCTTGATTTTCCAGAGCCTGAAGGACCAGTGATGACGATCATTTTTCCGTGAGGTAAGTCGAGAGAAATGTTTTTGAGATTATGCTCACGAGCTCCACGAATAATGATTTTCTCTGTTACGTTGTCGAGAGAAAATTCATGAAGCGACATAATCGCTTCACCATAGTCTATGAAGGTATTTCTAGGCGAGGAGAAATTTGTGAAAGTATTTGTTCAAAATATCCCTTCACTTTCGAGAGAGCTTCCTCGCTATTACCTTCAAAACGCATCACCACGATGGGTTGAGTGTTAGAAGCTCTGATTAAAGCCCAGCCAAGACCCGGGAATTTTACTCGAGCTCCATCAATGTCGAGAACGTCTTCTTGTTTAAAAGTTTTTTTAGCAAGAGAGACAAACTGGTCAACAAGCGCAAACTTCTCTTCGTCTGGACAATCAACTCTCAATTCAGGCGTATTGTAGACTTTTGGAAGGCCCTTCAAGAATTGGTCAATGCTCTCAGTAGGGTTTTTACTGTAAGCCTCTATGAAACGAGCGCCTGCGTATATGGCATCATCGTATCCAAAAAAGCGGTTTTTAAAAAAGATGTGACCCGACATCTCACCGGCAAGCTCGGCTCCAGTTTCTTTGAGTTTTGCTTTGATAAGACTATGTCCGGTTTTCCAAACAATGGGTTGCGCACCCATGCGTTGGAGTTCGTCATAAAGAATCTGACTACTTTTTACTTCAGAGATGATTTTTGCTTTTGGACATTCTTTGAGAAGGTCTCGAGCCAAATAAATTAATATTTGGTCTCCAAAGAGAATTTCACCACTTGATGAAACAACACCGATTCGATCTCCGTCTCCATCAAAAGCAATTCCAAAAGCAGCGTTGACTTCTTGAACCTTTTTTTGAAGATGAATTAAGTTTTTAGGAATTGTTGGATCCGGATGATGATTGGGGAAATTTCCGTCAAAGTCACAAAAAAGCGGAACAACATCTAGGCCAAGGGCTTTGTAAGTTGCAACACCTAAGGGACCACCCGCTCCGTTACCTGCATCAAGTACAACGCGAATTTGAGAAGGATTTTTAATTTTTAAGTTATCAACACTAAATCGGATATAGGCTTCACTTCGGTCAACTGTTGGAGCTTTGCAATTAAACGAAGTGGGAGCTTGAGAAATATATTTTTCAACAGGAGCTCTTAACTTTTGAATTTCGTCACCGTAAATAGCGGTGTCGCAAACGACCATTTTAAATCCGTTAAATTCAGGAGGATTGTGACTTCCGGTTACCATGATTCCACTTGAACAGGGGAAGTCTTTGTTTTTTTCGTGAGCCGCGAAATAAAGTAAGGGAGTGGGACCCGGACTCAGCATTCGAACGTTGATTCCACCTGCTTCAAGTCCAGCAGTGAGTGTTTTTGCAAGACGAGGACTTGAAACGCGAACATCTTGGCCAACGAAAATAGAAGTTTCGTTTTTACTTTTTAAAAGATCAGCAACAGCTCTTCCAAGCGCCCATGTGAAGCTGTTGTTCAGTTCTGTGTCGGCAATTCCACGTATGTCGTATTCTCTAAAAAGTTTTGCGAAACTCATAAGTACTATCTTATATTGAATTGATCGTAACTTCGAGTTCGTTCTTTTTTTTCTCTACCCAAATTTTAAATTTCTTATCAAGTTCTTCTTCTTCGATAGAATCTTTGAAACGTTCTTTGACAGCAACGAATTGCTCATCACTTCCCTTGCGCGTATTTTCAACAAGAAGAAGTTGGAGTTTTCCACTTTTTTTGACAGGACCAAAGGCCTCTCCCGATTGAGACGCTGATGAGATTTGTTTTTTGAAATTTTCTGCAACTTCTTCAATGGGAAGCCATCCAAGATCTACATAGTTGGGATGTTCTTTAAGTTTTTGTGGAGAGATTTTTCCTGATTTAAATTGAATCTTAATGTCTTCTAAAAGCTTTTGATTTTCAGAAGTGGCCTTGTCGATGATAATTCCTAGCTTGTACTCAGTGGGTGCTTTATTTTTAAAAATTGATTTCAATTCATCGTCGCTTAAGGTTGATCCACTTGTTTGAATTTCACGATGGTAAAGAGAGCGTCTTTCAATCGAACTTTTTAATGCATTAAAGTAATTTTCAAAATCAACGCCTTGTTGTTTAAGCATCTGCTTAAGCTGGCTTGAAGATAATTTATTTTTTTTCGCAATTCCCTCAATTTCGCGGTTCACGCTTTCTGGAGTAATCTCAGAACCTATTTCTTTAAGTCGAACTCGAATAATTTGATTTTCAACAAGGCGATTCAATAATTTTTCATCATTAAGCTCTCCTTCGATTGGATAAAAGTTTTTAAGAAGGGGACTTTTTTGAATCTGTTGTCTAAGGCTTTGAATATCTGAAAGAAGAATGGCTTTTCCTTGAACAACGGCGACAACCTTGTCGAGTAATTTTGCATGCGAAAAGAAAGATACAAACAAAGAGAAAAGTAATAGGCTTTTAAGAGCTTTCATTTGAAACGAGGCTAACCGATGAGCAACCCTGGATCAAAAAATGAATTAAAAAATATTCAAACAAATCATGAAAAAGAAAAGGGAAGTTTATGGGCTTGGATCGGGTCTGTTTTCCTTTGGTTTGTAACTCCTACGGGAGCGAGCGCCTTGTGGGAAAAATGGTTAACAGCACGTGAAAAAGAAAGCGACGAACAAGAAGCGCAGCAAAAAGAATCAGAGCCTAAAGACTCTTCAAGTCAGTCTTAACCGCATATTTCTTTTTAAGAGTACTGAAATAAGCTTCATAAACTGTGCGGCCTTTGATCTCTTTAATCGAGCGAACAATAAAGTTTTTATATTCAGTGTCTAGACCGCTATATGCTTTGATTCCATCAAGTTGAATAATGTGAAATCCGTAAGGGCTTTCAACAACTCCGCTAATTTTTCCAGATTCTTTCAAAGCAAGTGCGGCTTCATAATACTCAGGAACGAGTTTGTTCCGTCCTGACCATTCTACAAGACCACCGTATTTAGCATCGGGACCTTCTGAGAATTCAGCAACCATATCTACAAAATTCTTTTTACCAGTTGTAATAAGTTCGTAGGCATTCTGTGCGCGAGCTTTTACTTTTTGAACTTCATCATTTTTCATTTGTGGCGAAGTTAAAAAGACGATTTGGCGAGTACGAAGGAGAGGACTCTTTTCGTAGTATTCTTTGATGTCGCTTTCAGGAACATTGATTGCGTCTATTTTTGGCTTAATTTCTTTTTGAACCAAAGTTTTGTACATCAAAATTTCAAATTGATCCTTAAGAGTTGGATCTTTATCAATGCCTTTGTTCTTGGCTTCTTGAAGTGCGAGTTCAAAGTTTACGATATTTGAAAGAACTTCTTCCTTACTAGGAGCTTGGCCTGGAAGACTGAGAGCTTTGTTTTGCTCATAGCGCTGTTTGAATTCTTCAGCAGAAATGCTTTTTTGTCCGATAACGGCAACTGAATTTGCTGCAAAAGCATGAAATGTTGAAAATGAGATCGCTAATAAAGAGATGCGTTTGAACATAGTTTTATTCTAATCTTCATAGGGAAGCCTGCAAGTCATGCTTTTGGCAGTGAGCCATAAGTGAGCTCTCGCTTTAGATAAGCGTTTCAAATTGTGAAAGCGCAGAGTCGACGCTTTTTAGGAGGCTTTCTTCATTGGGCTGTTCGTTTGTGGGGTTTTTGATGAGAAGCTTTCCGTCCGGAGAAAGTTGAAAGTGTTTGGGGTATTTAAGGGCACGTTCCACCAATTTTTCTCGTGACAAAGGAGAGGAGGCATCGAAGACGACTGTAATTCCACTTTTGCCGCTTGCGAAACTCCGAATGCGAAGTCGGCGAAGGACACAAACGATTTTCATAACTTTAGAGAGGTTGAGAACGCTCAAGGGAGGAGTTCCAAATCGATCATCAAGTTCTGAAACGATTTGATCCACAGCTTCCTCGTTTGCGGCTGAAGAAAAACGCCTATAAATGCTTAAGCGAAGTGCAATTTCTTTAATATAATTTTCAGGGATTGCCGTATCTAAAGTCAGTTGGATTTCGGGTTCGAAATCTCGCTCAAGAGCCTCTCCTTTGAGCTCGGCAATTGTTTCTTGAAGAAGTTCAAAATAGGATTCGCTCCCAATTAATGACATGTGGCCACTTTGAGAATCTCCCAAAACTTCTCCCGCACCTCTTAGATCTAAATCATGGCTTGCGATTGTAAAGCCTGAGCCTAGATCTTGATAGAGTTCCAAAATACCAAGTCTTTGCTCAGCTTCAGGAGAAACGGAACCAGTTTCTGGCAATAAAAGATAAGCGTAAGCTTTGCGGTCACTTCGTCCCACGCGCCCTCGCAATTGATAGAGTTGAGAAAGTCCAAAGTTTGCAGCATTTTCTACAATGAGTGTATTTGCGTTTGAAACATCAAGGCCTGCCTCAATGATTGTCGTTGTGACTAAGACTTGAGTTTCGCCACGATAAAATTTGATCATTTTATCTTCGAGAACCGTTTCGTCCATTTGACCATGGGCAAAATCAATTTTTATATCTGGCACATATTTGCTTAATTCCTCATAGGCTTTTTCAATTCCTCGAACACGATTGAAAAGATAAAAAACCTGTCCACCACGTTTTGTTTCAAATTCGATAGCATCTTTAATCAGAATTCCATTTTTACGAAGAACATGTGTTTTCACACTCAATCGATCTTGTGGTGGAGTTGTCATGACAGAAAATTCTCGCAGTCCTGACATCGCCATACTGAGTGTTCGCGGAATGGGAGTTGCAGTCATAGAGAGAACGTGTACGTTTGTCCTCATGCGCTTGAGCTTTTCTTTGTGAATGACTCCAAAGCGCTGTTCTTCGTCGATGACAATAAGACCAAGTTTTTTGAATGAAACATCCGTGCTTAAGAGACGATGGGTTCCAACCACGACATCAATTTCTCCAGCTTTAATTTTTTCTATGATTTCACGAGATTCTTTTTCTGTATTGAAGCGAGAGAGCGCCGCGACTTTATATCCAAATTCACCGAGACGAGTTTTAAAAAGACGCTCGTGTTGGGCAGTGAGAAGTGTCGTTGGACTCAAGACCGCAACTTGATAGCCAGATGAAATAACAGCGTGAGTTGCACGAAGAGCAACTTCGGTTTTTCCGTATCCCACATCTCCACAAAGGAGCCTATCCATAGGGTGTCCTGATTCGAGGTCTTGAAGAATCGAAGAGATTGCTTTTTCTTGGTCAGGAGTTTCGTCATACGGAAAACTCGCTGCAAATTCTTGTATTTTCTCAGACGGAGGAGAAAGTTTAAGTCCCGTTGCAAGGGATCTTTGTGCGTAAAGAGTGAGAAGCTCACCTGCAAAGGCAAGGATTTCTTTTTTAACTTTTTCTTTTTTATTTTTCCAAGTTGTTCCACCCAGTTTGTCCATCTGGGCATCAGAGACTTCAGCACCTGAATATCTGTGTATTTGTCTGAGTTGCTGAACGGGAACATAAACTTTTCCGTCTTTGTAGAGAAGTTCAATTAAGTCGTTGGATCTTCCTTGGATATGAAGTGTTTTAAGCCCAAGGTATTGTCCTATGCCATGAGTTGCGTGAACAACCATGTCTCCTTCACGGATGTCGCGAAAGAAAATTTCTTTTGAGCTTTTCGAGACTTGAGAGGATCTTCTTTTGGTAGAGCGAGTTGTTCCTAATATATCTGCTTCGCTGATAATGAAGAGTTTTTGAGAAGGGACTCTAAAGGAGCGTTGAAGATTTCCTATGGTCCAATGGAAACCTTTTTCTTTGGGCAAAGAGTTTTGTTTTTTATCAAAATGAATTCCATAGGGAGAAAGAAGAAATTCCAGCCTTTCCATTTGAGAAACGCTGTGAAAAACAAAAAGTACTGACAAATCAGCCGCTTCTTGAAGAAGTTCCTTTGCGAAACTTTCGACTTGGTGTGATTTCCAAAGCGAAGAAAGTCTTGAGAGGTCTGCACTTGTCGTTGAAGGATCACTATATTTTTCGTGTATTCCATCTGTTGCTTGAAAAGAAAGTGCAGAGGACTCTTCTCTGAGAATTTTTAAAAAGTGAGTCGACGCTTCGGGACCATGAAAAAAATCCCCTGGAAGAGGCGCAATATCTCCAACTGATTGAGCAAGCTGAAGTTTTTTTTCTGATTGGTTAATAGCTAGGCGCCATTTTTGAAAAAAATTATTTGGATCTATGATGATGGGATTCTTAGCAATGAGGCTTAGCGAAAGTTCTTGGCTTTTTTCGAGGAAAGACCAAAGCTCAAAACCTAAAGGAAAAACTTTATTTTCTGTATAAGATTCACTTAAAAGAGCGGAGACACTGTCTTTTTGTTCTGATGGATAAGAGTGTTCCATCATGTAGGTTCTTATTTTGCTTCTAAAAGAAGAAACGTTCTCTGGTAAAAAATCTCGAGCAGGTAAAATTTCAAAAAAGCTGAGTGTTTCTTCTCTTAGTTGAGTTTGAGGATCAAAAGAAGAAATGCTTTGGACGCAATCCTCGTTTAGATCGATTCGCACAGGAAGTTCATCAATAAAAGAATAAATATCAAGAACGCTTCCTCGAGCAGCAAATTGACCTGGGATTTCTACGACTTCAGCTTCTTCATATCCAAGCGCTGTAAGTTTTTTTAGAAGAGCTTCGCGAAGAATTTTTTGATTAACAAGCAGAGATTCTCTTTTGTTGTTTTGAAAAGGATTGTGAAGTCCTTTTTCTAAAAGAGCGGGAAGAGTCCAAATAAAAAAGGACTCAGGATTTTTTTGAAGGTGATAAAAAAAACGGAGCCGTTCTTTTCTTTCGGAAAGCGCAGGCCGCCTTTGAGTGTGGGCTTCGATATCAAGGGACTGCAGGATATGGATATTTTGTGAAGAATTGAGCCCGCTTGTTTTTTCAAGAAAAAATTGAAGTTCGTCCCGAAGTCCTTCGGCTGTTTCTTGATTTAAGCAAAGGAGAGAGGCCCCTTTAGGAAAGCGAGAGATAATTTCATAAGCAAGCGCTGATAAATGAGGAATGGATCCAGCGCTAAACC
>CANIGN010000029.1 GCA_947467125.1 Bacteriovoracaceae bacterium
CCTCCCCCACTATTTCCACTGCCACTTGCACCGTATGAGAACTGTGCTGAGACAAAAGAAACAAATGTAACTCCTCTGATAAGTTTTTTTGTTTTTTTTAAAAATTTCCTATCTACCATTTACACTCCTTTTTTTTAGACACTCGGTGGGGATTAACGGAATCGACTTGAACGGGGCAACGCGACCAGAAGACAATCGAAATGACAAATCTGAATATTCGTTATTTTGACTAGAACGTTCTCGAATCACAAACAAAAGCAATCATTCGTCAAAACTTATAGATATGATTTACAAAAAAAACTCTTTAAAATTTAAAAAGGCAAGCTCGAACAGAGCTTCTCGGGGAGGTGCCTATGAAAAAGAATTCTCTTTTGTTATTCGGACTGAGTCTTTTATTTATCTCCACAACACAAGCTCGCGAAATCTATTATTACAAATGTGGCATCGGCATTAGCCAAAACGACAACATAGAAGTGGCAACCGTGGTTATCGGATACGGAAAAAAACTTAATCAAGCGATCAACAACGCAATCAAAAACTGCAAAGAAAAATACGAAGAAGAAAATCCTGGCATGTGCGAAGAAGCAGCTGCTGATTATTCAAACAGATCTTGCGAAAACGGAATCTACATACCTTTCAAAGATAAAGAATAAAAAAAAGTTTCCCAGTCCTCATTCATTCGTAAAAACCATTCACAAAAACTAACAACTCCCATTCACTTATTTTTAAAAAAGGACGGTCAATGAAGCATCTTATTGCAAAAATTCTACTATTCTTGTTCCTCTTCACGTTTTTCACATCAACCCCTTTAGCACAGGCTAAAAATCAAAAGTTCGTTCCCGATAGAATCCTCATTAAATTCAAAAAAGAACCAAGCGTAAATACTTTCAAACAAATGCTCACTCTGAACGGAGCTCAAAGTGCGGGCAGCGCTTCGCAATTAAAAATAAAAATCCTCAAAGTTCATCCTTCAAAAATTGAAAGTATGATCACTGAACTTCGCAAAGATTCAAACGTTGAATTCGCCGAAAAAGATTGGATCGCAGAGCCCAGCCTCGCAACGGGAGCTCCCAACGATCCCTACTACACCGGAGGCTACGAGTGGCACCTCAGCAAAATCAACGCACCCAATGCGTGGAGCCTGAGCACGGGCTCAGCAACTACACCCATCGCTATTGTGGACACAGGAGTCGACCTCACACACCCCGACTTGTCTGCAAAAATCATTCAAGGTTACAATATTTACGCAAATACGAATGATCCAAGCGATGACTACGGACACGGTACAGCAGTCGCCGGAACCGCCGCAGCTCTTAGCAACAATGGTCTCGGTGTCGCTGGCATTTCTTGGCAAAGCCCTGTTATGCCTATCAAGATTTCTGATCCAACTGGATTTGCTACTTATTCA
Organism: Bacteriovoracaceae bacterium; assembly: GCA_947467125.1. Classification (GTDB taxonomy): domain Bacteria; phylum Bdellovibrionota; class UBA2428; order UBA2428; family UBA2428; genus CANIGN01. The sequence continues at coordinate 1,409 of CANIGN010000029.1, forward strand.
GATATGGCCAAGGGAATTATCTACGCTGCCGATCACGGCGTTCGTGTGATCAACATCAGCTTTGGAGGAAGAAATTCTTCTTCAACACTTCAAAATGCTGTGAGCTATGCTTGGCAAAAAAATGCACTCGTCATTGCAGCAGGCGGCAACGACAGCAGCAGTACCGTTTCGTATCCCGCAGCTTGCCAATACGCAGTGGCCGTTTCTGCAACTCTTTCGGATGACACCTTCGCAAGTTTTTCGAATTACGGAAACCTCATTGCACTCTCTGCACCCGGAAAAGGAATCTACACAACCATGAAAGGTGGCGGCTATGGATCTTGGTACGGAACATCTTTTTCTTCTCCAGTCGTGGCAGGCGTTGCCGCACTTGTTCTTTCGCTCAATCCTCAACTGACGAATGTGCAAGTCGTGGATATTCTCGAAAAAACAGCCGATGACTTAGGTGCCGTTGGTTATGACGTTTATTTTGGATACGGTCGAGTGAATGCGTACAGAGCTCTCCAACAAGCAGCCGTTACAATTCCTACACCAGTAGACACAACAGCACCCCTTGTGGCGATTACCTCACCCACTTCAGGAAGTCTTGTGTCCAAAACAACTTACATAAATGTTTCCGCATCAGACAACGTAGGAGTCACTCAAGTGAAGCTCTATATAGACGGATCACTTGTGTATACAAGTTCTAATTCAAAATTTACGTACACATGGAACACGACTTATGTTTCAAGAGGAACTCATACGCTACAAGCCTTTGCCTTTGATGCGGTTCAAAACAAAGGATCGTCTGCGATTGTGAGTGTTAAGAAATAACTTTATGAGATCGATCGCTGGACATACAAGACAACGTAACAACCAAGAACAAGAGATAAAAAGCCCATGGAAAAAGAAAACCAAAAGCTATATCCACTTCTTAAAAGGTACGGAGTTAAAAAAAACAAACCCAAGCCAGACAAAGTAATCCATCCGATACTTTCTAAGAAAGAGGCTGTTTGTAAATTTGTCTGTCCAGCGATTCGAGCCCAGGCTAAAGCAAGAAAAGAAGTTATGGGCAAAGCAATAATCACACCCGCTGGGCCAGGATAGCGGGTTGCGAGAACAGAAGACCCCACAACGAGAAATGAAGTCAAAAGAAGTTTTAGAAAAAAGAAAAAATTAAAATCCATACATTTCTTTTCTAGTGTTAAATTTAACTTATATGAAGAAAAAATTTCTCTCTTCTCTTTTTTTCTTTTGCGTTTATCAAGCCCAATCACTCGAGATGGAACCGGGACTTTGGAAGATTCAGTCGACAATAGAAGTTGATGGAAAACGATACGACCCTCAAGCGGAATACAAAAAAATGATGAATGCCGTTCCCGCTCAACAAAGAAAAAAAGTGGAACAAGCCCTTCAGAAAACACTCAAAAAAGAGCAGACTCTCTTGAGTAATGATGGGACGAGTAAGATTTGTTATTCAAAAGACAGTCTCAAGAACCCCACCTTACTCACTCCTCAAAACAAAAACTGCGAAATGACCCTACGTGAAAAAACCGCAAAAAGCCTCAAAGGCTCTTTTGTTTGTCATGAAAAAAGTACGGGTAATATTGAATGGAATGTTTTAGACCGCAAAAAATTTCAAGGAATCATTATCAGTAAAGATATGCGAGGGGTTGAATCCAAAACGATTCAGACAGGTAAGTTTATGAGTTCAAGTTGCGGATCGCTGAAAGCTTTTAAAACCCGCTAAGAATCACACAAAAAAGTTGCTTATATTTAAGCAACTTTTTTGCGTGCTAAAAATTGTTCGAATTTTTTTTCAAAATCTACGGGTTTAGAGCCATCTCCACGAATCACACCTGACATGTACATTTCGTAATGATTTTGGCAAAAACCAAATTTATCAATTTTGCTCTTACAAGCTGTAAAGCGACAGTGAACTGGACCTGCAGCCGCTTCTTGTTGATTGTTTTGTGGATTCGCTGGTTTTTTAGTTTCTGGTTTTTTACTCATAATTAACCTCTATGTGGCTGCTTTCGACAAATCCTTTTAAAAGCTGAGGACTATTCTTGGCGAAAACAGATTTTTGACAGTTAATTGTGTCTCAGGGCTTCAAATTATTAAGATTTTGTAAAGTTATGCGTAGTGCATTTTGACACCAGACACGCGATAATAAAAGTATGGGATTCGACATACATCAGTTCATCTCTAAGAAACAAGATCTAGATGCTTTCAAAAAAGCGAATTGGTCTGGATCTTTTCAAGACTACGTAAACATTGTGACTGAAAATCCAAAAGTCTGTCGCAATGCCTATCAGAGAATGTACGACATGATTCTTTCTTGGGGCGTTCAAGAAGGCGTTGATACAAAGAAGAAAGTTCTTCATTACAACTTCTTTGATGATCCTATCGATAACGGTAAAGATGCTGTCTTTGGTCTCGAAATTCCTCTCATGAAGCTTGTGAATATTTTTCACAGTGCTTCAAAAGGATACGGCCCACAAAACCGAGTTATTCTTCTTCACGGTCCCGTGGGAAGTTCTAAATCAACAATTGTTCGAATGATCAAAAAAGGACTTGAGCTTTATTCAAGACAAGAAGCAGGAGCGCTTTATAGCTTTACATGGGTGAACCCCGACAAAGAAGACATTCCTGTGTTTCGCCAACTCAATGAAATTGGAGTCGACGAATTCCCAGATCCGATGAACGAAGAACCCCTCAAGCTTATTCCTGAGCAATTAAGAGCGGGATTCATCGATGAGTTTGCTCGTGGCCGCAAAGATTCAAGAATTCAAATCAACGGTGACCTCAATCCAGCTTCACGATTTTTCTTTGCAGAACTCATGAAGCACTACAAGGGTGATTGGAATAGAGTCATGAAGCACATCAAAGTGCGTCGCCTTGTGTTCAGCGAAAAAGATCGCGTGGGTATTGGAACTTTCCAACCTAAAGACGAAAAGAACCAAGACTCTACAGAACTTTCAGGTGATATCAACTACCGTAAGATCGCTCTCTTTGGATCAGACTCTGACCCAAGAGCTTTCAACTTCGACGGTGAATTCAACATCGCTAACCGCGGTATCATCGAGTTCGTCGAAATCCTCAAACTTGACGTGGCCTTCTTGTACGATCTCTTGGGTGCTTCACAAGAACACAAAATCAAACCTAAAAAGTTTGCTCAAACAGATATCGACGAAGTCATCATCGGCCACACAAACGAGCCTGAATATAAAAAGTTACAGAACAACGAATTCATGGAAGCCTTGAGAGACCGCACAATCAAAGTCGACATTCCTTACATCACTAAATGGAAGTCTGAGACTGAAATTTACAAAAAAACATTTAACCGTGAAAAAGTTCGTGGAGTACACATTGCGCCCCACACTCTTGAAATGGCAGCCCTTTGGGCGATTCTGACTCGCTTAGAAGCTCCCAAGAAAGCGAACCTTTCTTTGCTTCAAAAAGTAAAACTTTATAACGGAAAAACCCTTCCTGGATTCACTGAAGAGAACGTTAAAGAATTGCGAAAAGAAACTCTTCGAGAGGGAATGGATGGAATTTCTCCTCGCTATGTTCACGATAAGATTTCAAATGCGCTCGTGAATGAGGCAGAAGTTGTGGGAACGCTCAACCCCTTCATGGTTCTTAACGAACTCGAAGGTGGACTCAAGAACCACAGTCTTATCAGTAACGAAGACAAGAAAAAGCAATTCCGTGAATTGCTTTCTGTCGTGAAACAAGAGTACGAAGACATCGTGAAAAACGAAGTTCAACGTGCCATCAGTGCCGATGAAGAAGCGATTGCAAAACTTTGCTCGAATTATATCGACAACGTGAAAGCTCACACTCAAAAAGAAAAAGTGCGCAACTCCTACACCGGACAAGCTGAGGAGCCAGACGAAAGACTCATGCGTTCGATCGAAGAAAAGATCGATATTCCTGATATTCGCAAAGACGATTTCCGCCGCGAGATCATGAACTACATCGGAGCCTTGGCTCTTGAAGGTAAAACGTTTGATTACAAAACAAACGAACGTTTACATAAGGCACTTGAGTTGAAACTTTTTGAAGATCAAAAAGACTCTATCAAGCTCACAACTCTTGTTTCAAATGTGGTGGATAAAGCGACTCAAGAAAAGATCGACATCGTGAAAACTCGTTTGATCAAAAACTTCGGATACGACGAAGTTTCTGCAAACGACGTTCTTCACTACGTTGCTTCAATCTTTGCTCGTGGCGATAGCAAGCAGAGCCGAGGATAAATGCGTCTTTATCTTTAAACAAAATAAGCAAGAACTAACACAATAGGCACCTGAACCTTAAGAGGTGCCTTAAACCATAAAATCAAAAAGAATAACAGAAGAATACTTATGCTTTTCAGGCTAAAAGAAACCTCACTCATAAATCCCAAATTAAAATGTAAGAGAACCAAAACAACAGCCGGCACAATACATAACGAAAGATATTGAATTATGGGATTTGCTCTTAACCGCTCTAGCGCCGAATAAAAAACATTTACCAAAATAAAGGGTCCACTAAAAACGCCGATTGTCGCCGCTAAGGCTCCCCAAAAACCTGCGAGCCTCCAACCATAATAAGTCGAGGCAATCACGACAGGTCCTGGACTTAGATTTCCAAGCAAGATACCCGATTGAAAAGCTTCCTGACTCAAAAGTCCCTTCTGAACCAGTTCTCGCTCAAGATAAGGGAACAACATAAAGCCCGTTCCAAAAACAATAACGCTCGCTAAAAAGAATAAAGCGAAGACACTCAAAAAAGTAAAAGATTGAATCTTTGTTTGTGGTCGAAAAAACGAAGGAAAGACCCTATACAATACAAGGCCCATAAGCAGTGCCGCACCCAATATCTCCAACTCAATCAAACGATATTGAACACCAAAATACGCAAGCAAAAGAATGCTCAAAAACAATAAGACCTTAGGGTAGACGTTCAGCTTCATTGCCTTCCAGGTATCAATGAGCAACTTAAAACTCGCTACAAAAATAGCTGCCACAATAAACAAACGAAACACCCAAAGAAGCGAGTGTGAATAACCCTCGCTCATATGAGCGGTGATAGACTCACCAAAAATCATCCATCCCACAACAATAAGAAAAGCAGGAAGTAAAAAACAAAGAAGAGCCAAAAGTGATCCCCAAAAACCAAAAAACTTCTTACCGATCATGACAGACATCATCGATGAAACGGGACCCGGCAAGAGCTTGCACATTCCCATACGTTCCAAAAAATCTTTTTCACTCAACCAAGCAAGATCCTGAACAAAAGCTTGTTTGAGCATGTTCAAAGTAACAAGAGGACCACCAAAACCAGTGGCCCCAACCCATAGAATTTTCTGACAAAGATTTAAAAGTGTAGGCTTAGATTTCACGAGTAAACTGGATCAAAGAAACTAGATCTTTTTTAGCTTCTTGAAAGAAAAGCTTTTGAACACCTTGAATAGGCTGAGATGATTTTTCAGAAGCAAGACCACTCGCTTCGTCTTTTAAAAACTTTTTTGCACCTGGAATAGAATATCCATCCACATAAAGGAGATGCTTGATCTTGAGAAAGTTTTTTACATCTTCATCATCAAAAAGGCGCTGACCTCGACCCGTTTTATTTGGTTTTAACTGAGGAAATTGAGATTCCCAAAAACGCAAAACATGGGCAGGAACCCCTACTCTTTGAGCAGCCTCTTTGATTCTATAGAAAGCCATATGTTTATTTGAACATGGAAATAAATAAAAATGAAGCCTATTCCTAAGCAATTAGATTCGATAATCTCCCCAAATGCTTAAAGGGTATTTTTTATTTTTAGGAGTGGCCAGCCTATGCTTTTCACAAGAATTCAGCCGCGACATCCTTTCATTTGGAACTATCTACAGCCCTTCTCAAACTTACAAAACATATGACTTGAAAGTTGCCGCTCCACCCATACACCTCAACGATTCCACTCTTATCCTCCCCTCATTCAAGGGGCACGAGGGCGACATCACTCTCAATCGGGTTTCACAATCTGAGCACTTTAAAAACCTGCGACTTAACTTACTTACTCGCATCAAGCCTCCCGGCTCATTTACCTACATTCTTAATCCTCACATTGAGTTTAAAAAAATCACTCAAAACTTAAAATTTGAGAAAGATGGATTCTTTGGATCCCTCATGTTTTTAGTCAACTACAAGCCCAGTGAAGCGACCACGGGGTGGAGATATGGATTTGGCCTCCACTACTCTCGTGAGTTCGATTCAAACACACTCATCCCTATTGCGAGTGCTCACTATTTAGGAAGTGGATTTAGAAGTGATATCGGATTTCCTTCGACAGGTTTTTATTTTTTCAATGAGAATAAAAGAGAATGGGGTTTAAGAGTTTATTTTGAGAGCAATCTTTACGCTTACTCTCAGCACCCTGAGCTTCTCTCTCCTGAAGCAAAGGGACTCAGAGTTTGGAGAATTGATATCGGACCAAGCGCTCAAATACCGCTCTGGAAATCATTTTTCCTGAAAACTTCGCTTGGATATTTGTTGCTCGCAGAAGCCCACGCGATCGATCAAAACGCTCATAAACTTAAGCTCCTCACGAAAGAGAATCCGTTTTTCCTACGCTTAAATTTAAGTTACGAATAAAAATTATTTACTAGCGCAAACTAGCGCCAAAGCTCTTTGTTAATTCGCCTGTCACAGAATCAATTGTTTTTTGAACTTCTTCATCCAACAAGGTTCTTTCATCCGATTGCAAGAGCAATCGAAACGTTAACGAATGCTTCTCATTTGAAATAGGATAGACATCCACACAAGTGACTTCTTTCAAATCGACTGCAGTTTTTTTAATAATTTTTAAAATATCTTCAAAGGAAGAAGAGCTTTCAAAAACTAAAGAAAGATCTCGCTCCACAACAGGATTCATCGAAGGAGTCGCAACTTGTGATCTTGGTTTTACACCGAGCTTTTGCTCCAATTCCTTTGGAGTTTTCCAATCCCAAAGGTCTTCGATTACTCTCACTTCACCCAACGCAATCGGGAACTTCCAACCTGCAGGAAAATTCATCACATCTCCCACAAGACCAGGATGCAATTCTCCAACGTATCCTCGAACGCCTCTTAAACCAGGAACACTCACAAGAGCTGTTCTTCCCGGATGCAAAGCTTTTACAGGAATCCATTGAGGCACTTTTACTAATTCCTCAGTGCTAAACTTCCAAAGAGCCTTGAGTTCAAAGTTTTTCCAACGCCCATCAGATTTTTGCAATAAAGACTGCAAAGATTCCCAAAAACCTTTGGCATCAAAATAATTTCGGTACTCATCGCGAGTTTTTGAGGTTTTATCCTGCAACCAAGTCGCCTCTTCACGATGCCCCATCAATCCCCATGCAATGTGGAGTGATTCTTTTGTCTTTAAATCTTTTTCTTTAAGCCCAAGCTTGCCGCTTGTGGATTCAAATACACTTCCCGTTTCAAAAACCTGAACTCGCTTTTGACGAAGGCTACCGTGACGAGACAAGTTCTTTAAAATTCCCGTCGTCAAACTCGCGCGCAAATACTTCCAATCTTCGGAAATTGGGTTTTCTATTTTTTGCAAAGAGCAATTTGGCGCAAAATTCGCTTTTTCATTTTCAGAAATAAACGCATAAGGCGCAACTTCTACAAATCCAGACTTCAATCCCACTGAGCGTATATCTTGCCAGCGATCAAAGATAGCCGTAGAGACTCCCGCATGAGACTTCGACTGAACCGGATAACGTGAAGGAATTTTATCAAAACCCACAACACGAGCAATTTCTTCGACTAAGTCAATTTCCCTGTGCAAATCCCACCTAAAAGGAGGAGCCTCAACCTTGATAACGTTTGAAGATTTTTGCTGAGCAGGAATCATCGTTGCCGACAAGGCATCCAATGCTTCTTGAGCCGTCACTTCAAAACCAAGAGTCCGCTCCAACATTCGCAAATCTAAATTGATGTGACGATGCTCAAAAAGCTTGTCAGCTTTTTCTGCTTTCACAAGAACAAAAGATCCACGCTTACGAGCGCCCAATTGATTTCTGAATAAAAACGACAAACGTCCCGCCGCCTCATAAACACCAAAGGGATTCACTCCGCGCTCAAAGCGATGACTCGCATCACTTGAAATTTTGTGTCTCTTCGCTGTTGCACGCACAACTTCTGGATCAAAGTATGCTGCTTCCACAACAACACGCGTTGTTTTTTCAGTCACTCCACTGTCTTTTGATCCCATCACACCCGCAAGAGCAATAGGCTTTTCGATGTCTGCAATGATTAAATCTTCAGGACTTAAAACTCTTTCAACATTATCAATCGTTGTGATTTTTTCGCCCGCTTTTGCAAAACGAACAATGATTTTTGATCCCACGATTTCATCCGCATCAAAGGTATGCATCGGATGACCACATTCAAAAAGAACATAATTCGTTAAATCAACAGGACCCGAGCGAAAACGCTCCGTTCCCAAAACTTTTAATCTTTCGGTAAATATATTTGAGTAAGTATTTTTGGGATTAAACCCTTCAAAAAGTTGAGCAGCATACAACGGACACGCCTTAGACGCTTGAACTTCAACTTTTACAATCGGAACATCCCCTTGCTTGTCATCTTCAAGTTTGTCGCGCTCAGGCATATTCACTGTAGGCCAAGATTTAGAATCACTTCCAAAATATCTTCGCAACTCACGAGCAAGTCCGATTTCAGACAAACAATCCGCACGATCAGGAGTTAATTCCAACTCCCAAATTTCATCGCGCACTTCGATCACATCCAAAAACTTTTGCCCCACAACAAGAGCGCTGGGCAATTCCAAAATTCCCTCAGACTCTTTTGCAAGACCTAACTCGCTTTCGCTACAAAGCATTCCGCTTGAATCAACGCCGCGAATTTTTGCAGCACGAATTTCCATTCCATTCGGCAACTTTGCTCCTATTGGAGCCAAAGCAACCGTTAAACCTGCTCTTACGTTGGCAGCACCACAAACTATTTGTAGAATTTCTTTTCCGTTATTGACCTTACAAACATTCAATCGATCAGCTTGTGGATGCTTGGAAGTCTCTTCCACTTTTGCAATGAGAATATCGCCCAAGGATTCGCCAAGTTTTTCGACTTTTGCGATTTCAATTCCCGCAAGAGGCAATCGAGACCTGATACCTTCAACAATCGCCCACTCTTTAGCCGTTGGGCTGATTCCGTAAATTTCGAATATCCATTTCCAAGAAAGCTTCATGAAAACTCCCTCAAGAATCTTTGATCACTTTCAAAGAAAGATCGTAAGTCACTGACTCCGTACTTGAGCATCGTCATACGCTCAAGACCCATTCCGAAAGCAAACCCAGACCATTTTTCGGGATTCAAATCAACAGACTTAAAAACCTCGGGATCAACCATTCCACATCCGCCAATTTCGATCCAACCTGTTTGCTTGCATGTTTTGCATCCTTTTCCAGAACAAAACACACACGCCATATCCACTTCCGCAGAAGGTTCTGTGAATGGGAAAAATGATGGTCGAAGACGCACGCCTAAGCTTGCGCCGAAAAATTCTTTCACCATGTGATCGAGCAAACCTTTGAGATCACCCATCACCACATCTTGATCGACTAACAATCCCTCAATTTGATGAAACATCGGAGAATGAGTGGGATCGTAATCAGAGCGATAGACACGCCCTGGGCAAATCATTCTGATGGGAGGCGGCTGCAACAACATCGTGCGAATTTGCACAGGAGAGGTATGAGTGCGAAGAACCAATTCCTTTTCGCCCGCAATATAAAAAGTATCTTGCATCGCTCGAGCAGGATGATTCTTGGGCATATTGAGCGCATCGAAATTAAAAAACTCGTGCTCTACTTCAGGTCCCATCTCGACGACGAAACCACAATTTGAAAATATTTTTACAAGTTCAGCTTGAACTTTCCACACAGGATGCTCGCACGTTTTTGCAAGCGGAACTCCCGGCAGAGTGACATCCACACGCTCTTTTTCTAACTGCTCATTCAAAGACTGAGCAAAAAGAGTTTTGTGTTTGCGATCGAGTTCGCTTTCAACTTTTGTTTTTACTTCATTGATTTTTTGACCAAGAATTTTTCTTTCAGCTTCAGCAACTTTTCCCAAATTGCGCATTTGCAAAGGGATGTGCCCCTTTTTTCCTATCCATTCGACCCGCAAGTTTTCGAGTGCCGGCAAATCTTGGATAGCTGAAATCTGAGTTTCAAATAAACGTGAGAGGTCATCGAGCGTAAGCTCTTTTTCAGTTGTTGCCATCAATGCCAATCCTTTTGCCTATACGGCAAGTATTAGTTTAGCGATGAACGAACAGATGTGACAAGTGCTGTGAAAGTTGCAGGATCGCGAAGAGCGATTTCTGCTAAAACCTTACGGTCCAAAGCAACAGCATTCTTTGTCAAAGCAGAGATGAATCTTGAATAAGAAAGACCTTCTGTGCGACAAGCTGCGTTGATACGTTGGTTCCAAAGAGCACGGAAATCACGCTTCTTGGTCTTGCGATCGCGAAATGCGTATTTGAGAGCTCTTGTATAAGCTTCATAAGCTTTTGAAAATGAACGGCTGGCAGAGTTTCTGAAACCTTCTGTAGCCTTGAGAACTTTTTTGTGACGTCGTCTTGTTTTAAATCCACCACGTGCGCGTGCCATATCTTAAATTCCTAACTTCTTATAGACCTTACAAATTGTTGTAAGGAAGTATACGATTGAGTCTTCTTTCGTTACCTGCGTCAATGTAAGCATTCTCGTTCAAACGACGAATGCGGCTGTTACTTTTACCGAGTTTTAAGTGACGAGTACCTACTTTGCCGCGCTTGATTTTACCGCTTGCAGTTTTTGTAAATCGCTTTTTAGCTCCAGAATGTGACTTCAATTTTGGCATTTCAATAAACCCTTTATATTTGAAGGACTTAAGATGCCATGTTCAGGTGAAAGTTTCAATCCATTTTCTGAAATTAGCAGGAAAATTAGGTTATCTTTGCCTAGCGGTCAAAATGCCCTTAAAAATTAGCTAGATGAAGGGCTATAAACCGACTCTTTTAAAAAACTTAGTAGCTCGAGGCTGTACCCCTTTTCAAATCGAGGTCTACCTTGCAACGTCTCAGATACCTAGAGGCGAAACCCGATCCTACTCGGAGATTGCTTTCCAAATTGGAAGGCCAAAAGCCGCGAGAGCTGTTGGATCTGCTCTGAAGCGAAACCCCTTTCCCGGAACAAAAGTCCCCTGCCATAGAGTGATTCATTCATCAGGAAATACAACAGGCTACATGGGGTCAACCGATCCCACATCACAAGAAAATCAAAAAAAACGAAGGCTATTAAAACTCGAACGACTGAAATAACTTGAATGAGTTGAGCCTTAGCTTTTTTGCTCACTTTACATAATCTTAAAGAAATTTGAAAATTCCTTTAAGATTATACACATGAGCAAATTTAAAAAGGTTCTAGTTTTTTTCTTAATTTTCACAAGTTCCTTATGTTTTGCAAAAGCCTTTCATGGACAGATTATTAGCAACGGACAAAATGGTCAGATTGTTAATGACGGAGTTTTTAACCCCTGGCCAAACAAACAACAACCCACTCAAAGAAGTTTTGATGATCGAGAATTCAAGAAAAACTTTCCTGATCCAAAAGAATCCACCAAAGACGAAAAATCTTTGAATGCTCCCTTTATTGAACTCGCATACGAAAAAGATCGTCCAATAGGAGTTCACGTTCCCCAATCAAATGGAATTATGTCATTCTCGATGTTTGGCGATCTTTTTTACAAATACAACGTGAACGATCTTGAGTGGAGAAACGGAAAAGTTGCACCTAAAAAAGGCGCTCAACCACACGAATTTAAAACTGTTACAGACGCAAACGGAAATTTTTATAAAATCAAAAAATAAATCAAAAACTAAGTGCCGCTTGGAGCGCCTTGATTTCCTGAAGAATTATTTGAAGCAGCGGCCATAGCCTCTTCATTGCGACGAATATTCTTCACGATCTCAAAAGGCATTTCCATACTCGCCATGAGATGACCAGGGTTCATCTTACGACCTTGCGGAATGGGAGAAAGAGTCAACGCAAGACGCTTTCCTTCCATCTTCGGACGCGCATCAAGCGTAGCTTGATCGTTAATTTTTTTGATGAACGCAATCAACGTTTCCCAACCCACTTTAAGATGTTCGAGTTCTCGACCACGATAAACAACAACAACTTTTACCTTGTCGCCTTCTTCTAAAAAATCAATCGCACGTTTGCTCTTGTGATCGAGGTCATGCGGCTCAGTCTTAGGACGGAACTGAATTTCTTTTGTTTCGTTAGAAACTTGTTTTTTCTTAGCAGCTTGCTGCTTTTTCTTTTCTTGATACTTCAACTTACCCACATCAGTGATGCGGCATACGGGAGGATCGGCATTGTCGGCCATCAAAACAAGATCAAGGCCCATGTCTTCAGCTTTACGAATAGCTTCACGCAAATCTAAAATTCCAAGCTGTTCTCCTTCTGTGCCAATAACACGCACAAAAGATGCACGAATGCGACGATTAGTAATAAAATCTTTCACGTTAAATTAAATTCCTCCATATGGATTTTTTGATGTTTCTTGAGATCATAATTCGGGACGAGCTTCATCACGCAAACGAACACGAAAATCTTCGAGAGTCAGTCCGGAAAGCTGCTCGCCATTACGCAAACGTAAACTGAGCTTACGATCAGCGGCTTCTTTTCCTCCGAGAATGATTGAATAAGGAACTTTCATGCTTTGGTATTTTTTGATCTTTGCAGATAATTTGTCTGAAGAGTCATCGATAAATATACGATAACCGTCCTTCTTGAGTTCGTCAAAAACTTCGTGAGCGTAGACATTGGCTGCCTCGGTAACCGTAAAGATTCCTATCTGCTTTGGAGCAAGCCACAGAGGGAAGCGTCCTGCATAATGCTCGATCAAAATCCCAAGGAAACGCTCTAAACTTCCTGCAATCGCTCTATGAATCATCACAGGTGCATGGGCCGCATTGTCGGACCCTGCATATTCCAACTGAAAGCGATCAGGTAAGGCAAAATCCAACTGAATGGTTCCACACTGGTAGCTTCGTCCCAAAGAATCCTTCAAGTGAAGGTCGATTTTAGGTCCGTAAAAGGCTCCATCTCCTGGATTTAATTGATAATTCTCGCCAGCTTTTTCGAGAGCTTTTGCGAGAGCGGACTCAGCTTTATTCCAAGTTTCCAAATTACCAATATATTTTTCAGGGCGAGTTGAAAGCTCTACTCGATGCTCAAAACCAAAAATTCCATAGAACTTACGAACCATCTCTAAAATTCGGATGATCTCGCTTTCGATCTGATCTTCGGTACAAAAAATATGGGCATCATCTTGAACAAAGCTTCGAACACGGAAAAGACCCGTTACCACCCCACTCCGCTCATGACGGTGAACACGACCAAATTCACTTAAGCGAATAGGAAGCTCCTTGTACGAGTGACGTGAATTTCCGTAAATTAAACAATGCCCCGGGCAATTCATGGGCTTAATCGCGCAACTTCGCTCATCCACTTGAGTGAAGTACATGTTTTCTTTGTAGTTATCGTAGTGACCAGAGGTCTTCCACAATTCATCGCTCATAATCAAAGGAGTGATGACCGACTCAAATCCA
>CANIGN010000030.1 GCA_947467125.1 Bacteriovoracaceae bacterium
ATCATCGTAGATTTTTTTACTAAGACCTCGCAAAACGGCACCACTCAGGAATTTTTAAGAAATTATCAAAGTGAATATGGAAAAGTTCCAGGTGTCATGAGTGCGTTGGGTTTTGACCTTGCTTCTTCGATTGATAAAGCTATGAAAGAAAATGCCGGAAGTCGTAAAAAGCTAATGCAATCTTTTTTATCCTTGGGAGAATTTCTGGGTGTTATTGGTCTTGAAAAGTGGGATGAAAATCGAGACCCTATTGCAGAGATTCAAATTTTTCAGATCTTAAAGAATAAGATTGAATGGCAGCAACCGTTTAGAATTCGTTAGTGTCCAAAAGATTCAAAAAATTTCTCAATAGATTCAACAGAATATCGACCTGACGTTTGATGGGCACGAATATAGTCAATAGGTCTTGCGTAGTTTCCAGAAAGAAGATTTCTAAAGTATGTTTTGTCAACTTCAGAAATGAATGGCCCGCCATTTCTTTGAGCTTCCTCCAAGGCTTTTTTCCTTTCTGTTTCAGGAATGTACCGAATAAAATCAAACTCTAAAAGCATCGCTCCTATTTCTTGCTGAGTTCGAAGGCCCACTGTATCTAATTCTTCTAACTTAATATTTGGAAATTTTTCTTGAAGAAGATAGTTTTGAAGAGCGTGCTCAACTTCATGAATAAAGCTTGCGTAGTAAATATAGTTGGGCTCAATTTTTGGGAAATCGTTATAAAGATAAATCTCGTCTGATTCTTGATTGTAATAGGTAACAGAAATTTCTTTAGATTTAATGATTTTTTTCTTCAGAAGAGTGCTTAACTTATTTTGAATTTCAGATGAAAGGGTGAGGGTTCTTTCTCTTAAAACAATCTCAAAAAGTTTTTTTGCAATAATGGAGGGATTCTTTTGCTCTTTGAAAAGTTTTTGTATTTCTAAAATTCCATTAAAAGTTATGTAGCTTTGTTGGGCTTTTCTATTTAAATCTCGGATAGCCTCTATGCAAGATTTGGCTGTATTGGCAAAGCAAAGAGTTTCTCCATTCATTAAAAGTAAAAGCAGTAATTTGCAAAAATCCGCTTTTTTGAATCTTTGAAGAAAAGACATCTCTATAGGCTCTTAGATCTTTATCGGTTTACAGAGATCTAATAATTAAGTCTAGGTCTTGAAAGCCTCTAAAGTCTCTATAAACCCCTTATAGGCTCATTCCATATTAAAATTATGCTTAGCGTTACAAGAGTCATATTTACGCTTCCTAATGATTAAGGCTCCTCTGTGTCGTGACGAAAAGAGTTAAGAAGGAAAAATGAAATGAGCCAAAACTCACCAATGGATGAAATTCAGTTACCAGAAGAGCTACCTTTATTGCCAGTCAGGGATGTCGTTGTATTTCCGTACATGATTCTTCCTTTGTTTGTAGGCCGTGACAGTTCTATTCGAGCTGTCAACGAAGCGCTCAAAGGCGATCGTCTTATCTTTTTGTCGACACAAAAAGAAATTCGAGATGATAACCCAAATCCCGATCGCATTTTTGAAGTCGGAACAGTTGCGATGATTATGCGTATGCGTAAATTGCCAGACGGAAGAGTTAAGATTCTTGCTCAGGGTGTGGCGAAGGCTCGTATCAATGAATTTTCATCGATCGATCCTTTTTACAAAGTAAAATTTGAGCGCCTCAAAGATCTTGCAGTTCTTTCAAGCCAAAAAGAATTTGATCTTGTTCAAGAAGTAAGAAGTCAGCTTGAAAAAGTGATTACTCTTGGAAAGATGCTCTCTCCAGACATCATTCTTGTTGTTGAAGAGATTTCAGATCCTGGAAGACTTGCAGATCTTGTGACAAGTAACTTAGGACTTAAGGTTTCTGAGGCTCAAGAAATTCTTGAGACACTTGATCCTCTTGTGCGCTTAGAAAAAGTTCGAGATCTTTTAAAGAAAGAATTGGAAATCCTTCAGCTTCAACAACAAACGAAAAGCCAAATCAAAGATGAAGGTGTTCGTAAAGAAGCTGGAAAATCCAGAGTTTTTGGAGATAACCAAGAAAATCTCGATCCACGTGTTGAAGAAATCAATGAATATCGAGCTAAAATTGAAAAAGCTTTCTTAAGTGAAGATGCGAAAGTTGAAGCTGCTAAACAGTTGGGTCGTTTGGAGCGTATGCATCCTGACGCAAGTGAGGCAAGTATCATTCGTTCTTACATTGATTGGATCTGTGATTTGCCTTGGACAAAATCTTCAAAAGATAAACTTGATTTAGTAGAAGCAAAAAAAGTTTTAGATCAAGATCATTATGATCTTGAAAAAGTAAAAGAAAGAATTCTTGAAGTTCTTGCTGTCCGTAAACTCAAGAAAGATAACAAAGGACCTATTATTTGTTTAAGCGGACCTCCTGGAGTTGGTAAAACATCTTTGGGTCGATCGATAGCTCGATCTATGGGACGTGAGTTTATTCGAATCAGTCTTGGTGGTGTTCATGATGAAGCTGAAATCCGCGGTCACCGTCGTACCTATGTAGGTGCGATGCCCGGAAGAATCTTGCAAGGCTTGAAGCAAGCAGGAACGAATAATCCTGTGGTCATGCTTGATGAGATCGATAAATTGGGAAGAGACTATAAGGGTGATCCTTCAAGCGCTCTTCTTGAGGTTCTTGATCCTGAGCAAAATAATTCTTTCCGCGATCACTACATGGGAATTGCGTTCGATTTATCAAAGGCTCTTTTCATTTCAACAGCGAATCAGTTGGATACCATTCCAGCTCCGCTCAGAGACCGTATGGAAGTCATTCAACTTGCAGGATATAGCGAAGAAGACAAAATCCGTATCGCTCGTCAGTATTTGATTGATAAAGAAGTGAAAGAAAATGGAATCACTCACGATATGATTGAGTTTTCTGACGAAGGTCTTCGCAAAATTGTTTCTGAATATACGCGTGAAGCAGGACTTAGAAATTTTGAGCGATTGATTGGAACATGCTGCCGCAAGGTAGCTCATAAAGTTGCAACTTGGGATGGAAGCTTTGCTTTCCCCAAAGAAACTGTGGATGAAGAAAAGGTCGTTACCTTCCTTGGAGCGCCTCGTTTCCTTTCGACTGATGTTCGTGAGCAGGATGAAGTAGGTGTTTGCACCGGGCTTGCTTGGACTCAAATGGGTGGAGAGGTCTTAGAGGTTGAAGTCACTTCAATGCGCGGTAAGGGCGGGATCATGCTCACAGGAAGTTTGGGCGATGTGATGAAAGAAAGTTGCCATGCTTCTATGTCTTGGATTCGTGCTCATGCAAAAGAGTTGGGAATTGATACGGAATGGTTTAGCAAAAACGAAATTCACGTTCACTTTCCTTCTGGAGCTGTTCCTAAAGATGGCCCAAGTGCCGGTGTGACGATCACGACTGCGATTGTGAGTTTGATCACAGGAATTCCTGTAAAAAGAGATATCGCGATGACAGGTGAAATTAGCTTGAGAGGAAGAGTGCTTCCCATCGGTGGAGTGAAAGAAAAAACTCTGGCAGCTTTGAGACACGGATGCACAACAGTTATCTTGCCTCATAAAAACATGAAAGATCTTATGGAGCTTCAAGACGAAGTGAAAGAGAAGTTGATCTTCATCTCAGCTCAAGAAGTGACTGAGGTTCTGTCTGTGGCTTTAACAAAATCTCCTTTCAAGGATGATCAGAAGCTTAAGGTGAAAGGTGGAAGTGAAAGCAAATCTCGTGCGGCAGCTATGGGAGATGAGCAGGGTGAAGCTGCTTAGTTAAATTTGGAATAGCGTCTCGTCCCAAAAAAGAGTTTCTGGCACAAGACCTACAATCAATCGCCACGCTGGCTCTTATGAGAGTCTGCGTGGCGAAATCTTTTTTAAAGAGTTTCTAGAATTTTTTTAAGACCTTCTAAGAGTGGAACTTTTGGTGACCAGTCTAAAATTCCTTTTGCCAGGCTTAAGTCCGGATTTCTAAGCGGTGGATCGTCTACGGGGCGATCTGTAAATTCGATTTCAATTTTTTTAGGACTTAATTTCTGAATTTCTTGAGCGAGGGCAAGAATTGTGAATTCCTTATCGTTTCCTAGATTGATAGGATAAGCAAGGTCTGTTTTGAGAGCGTATCGATAAATACCCTCAATCAGGTCATCGACATAGCAAAAGCTTCTTGTTTGTTTTCCATCTCCATGAATAGTAAGAGGTTTGCCTTCTTTAAGTTGAACTAAGAAGTTGATGATGACTCTCCCGTCATTCGGATTCATATTGGGCCCATAAGTGTTAAAAATACGAACGAGACCATGGCGAGTATTTTTTTCTTGGTTGTAACTATAGATAAGAGCTTCGCCAAAACGTTTTGCTTCATCATAGCAAGAGCGAGCCCCAAAGCTATTTGTGTTTCCCCAATAGGATTCTGGCTGTGGACTCACTTGAGGGCTTCCGTAAACTTCGCTTGTTGAAGCAAAAACAAGGCGTGCTTTGTGTGAAGTTGCAAATTCGAGAGCTCGATAAAGACCAAGGCTATTCACAGCAAGAGTCTTTAGTTGCATCTTTTGATAAAGTGGAGGAGAAGCTGGAGAGGCAAAGTGAAAAACTAAATCAAAAGAGCTAGGTAAAGAAGTTGCCCATTGATCCCAATCATTAGAGACGTCAGACTTTACAAATTCAACGCCCTTTTTTTTTAGTTCTTCTGCGTTTGAATTGAGTCCCGTGCAGATATCGTCAACTCCAAAAACTGCATAACCTTCTTTTAGAAGACGAGAACAGAGGTGATATCCAAGAAATCCGGCAGCACCTGTGACAAGAGCATTTTTTGCTTGCATAAAAAAAGGTTACGCCAAGTCTTGGCCTCTATCTAGGGATCTGTTCTGAGAAAAACTTAGGATGTTGAATAGTTTGCGAAAAGTTGTCAGGAAAGAAGGGCGCGATTAACCTATGCCGATGGCAAACAGCTTAAAAATGGCTTTGAGGTGGCTTTTTGCTCTTTCCCTCTTAGCGTGGCTGTTTCAATCCGGAAAACTCGCTAGCCTTTCAGATCTTGAAAAATTATTTGCCTCCCCTATTTTTTTTATTTTAGCAATATGCGGATTTGCCGTGAATTATGTTCTGAATTTTCTTCGTTGGGACATTTTATTAAAGGGAGCAGGAATTAAAATAAAATTTAGCGAAAATATTCGACTCAGCATGATTGGACAATTTTTTTCGATTTTTATGCCAGGAGCGGTGGGGGGAGATTTAATCAAAGCCGGTTATGTTGCGAAACAATATCCAAAACATCGCACAAAGGGTGTCGCTTCAATTTTATTAGATCGGATTTTAGGTTTTTTGACATTGCTTTTGAGCGCTACTTTTTTCTTTTTGTTGGGGTTTAATCTTCGCGATTTATCGTCTTCTCTTAAGTTCTTTATTCTTTTTTTATCAATGGGAACTTTTGTGTTGCTCCTTATGGTTCTTCTTCCTGGAAGAGCTGCAAAGCTTTTGAAGAAAATTGAATTGCCTCATTCTCTTTGGGAGCGAATGATTCGAACTTTGGAATCTTTTGCACGAAGACCCCAGACTCTTATGTGGGCATTGGGAGCGTCTATTCTTGGCCAGGCCGGATGTATTTTTGGTTTTTACATGATTGGACAAATTCTTTTTTCATCTTTTCCTTGGGGTCAGATGAATGTTTTGGGCTTTATGGCGGGAACTGCTGTAGGTGTAACAGCTTCTGCACTTCCCCTTTCGCCTATGGGATTGGGTGTAGGACAAATTGCTTTTGGAAAAGTTTTTTCTTTATTAGGCGCTCCCCATGAATCATATGGGATTGTGATCATCAGTGCGGCTCAAATGATTATGTTTGCACTTAATTTAAGCGGGGCCTTGTGGTTTCTCAAATCCAAACAAAAACATCAGAACTAAGAGCTTTTGATTCTTTAAAGGCACGCGGATTCCTACTTTCCAAGCAGGCTTATCAAGAGAATGATTTAATTGTTGATTTATTGCTTGAAAATAAGCTTCGAATCTCAGCAATTGTACGAGGCGGTCAGAAATCTATTAAACGGTTTGGAGGAAAGCTTGAGCCCTTGCAGTTACTCCAGTTTCAACTCCGAACTCCTCCAGGAATATTTTCTTATGAGCGTCTTTTTTCATTAGAGGCAGCAGATGTTGTGGAGATTTACTCGGGGTATCGAGCCTCTTGGGATGCTTTAAATGAAGGACTTTTCTATACGGAGCTGATGCGAGAATTGCTTTTAAAAGGCGAAAGTGAAGAATGGGTTTTTCGCTCTTGCTTAAGAATTTTAAAAATTGCCAATGATCTTGTCCTCGATAGAGAAGCTCTTTTATGGAGAAAGATCTATGTTTGGAGTTATTTTGCTCAGCAGATGGGATTTGGAATATTAGGCGAAAGAGGCCTGCTTAATGATCTCTTAGCGGAAGATTTTGAAGAATGGAAGTTACTTCTGTTGTCGGATGAGATTTTTAGTGAGAAGGCAATTTGTCTTTTGAGTAAATTGAGCGAGAATGTTTTAGATAAAAAAATATTTCGTGATTTATATTCGGATTGGATCCAAAGGAGTCATTTAAAGTGTCGCAGCCTCGAAGCTTTTATGTCGTAGTATTTGCATTTTTAACTTCGTTTCAAGTTTTTGCCCAAGATTCTTTAGAAAAGCTTCCTCAAAAAAAGGTTTTTCTCTGCAACGAGCAATTTTTGGCTTGGGTTGCTTCGACTGAAGAAACACGTCAAAGAGGCTTGATGGATTTTAGGCAGTTAAAATCAAACGAAGCCATGCTTTTTATTTTTGAAAACGAGCAAGAGAGAAGTTTTTGGATGAAAAATGTTCCTCATGATCTAGATATTGCTTTTTTTAAAAAAAATAAAGGATTGCTTTCTCGTATGACGATGAAAGGCACAAGTCCCTTAACTCAAGAGGCAGCCCTTCCTGTTTATAGAAGTGAAGGCGCTGCTCGATATGCTCTTGAGACGGCGGGTGGAAGATTAAAAAATATTTCTTCAAAATGTAAGATAAGATTTTAATTTATCGATAACGCCGTATTTTTTGAGTTGATTGCTCTCTTTCAGCTCTTGATTGATAAAGAAGAATCCCTCCTAATCCAAGAGCTGCTGATCCAAGGATCCATGGAAGCCAGTTCTTTTTTTGAGGGAGTTCTTCTTGTCCCTTTGAAACTGTAAGAGCTGCGATATTTTTTTTGTTTTCAATGAGCTGTTTTATGAAGGTCAAATCAAGTGATTTTCCCTCAAGAATATGAGAGTACTCAAGATGAGCTTTCGCTTTTTCATCGAGAGAGCTTAGTTTAACGGCATTATCTAGATAAGAGTATGTCCCTATTGTTTCACATTGGGAGTTGTCAAAATAAATCTGCAGATCGAGATCATCTTGTTTCAACTGATGCAAGATACGATTTTTAATTAGATCTTGTATGTGTAAAGGGGGAGCGAAATCTTCTTTTGGGTTTTGGCTAAGTAGAAAAGCAAAGCAAAGTAAATTCATGATCAATCCTCTGGAAAAAATACGTTAGGTTTTGAAGGGCTTGCTGTTTTTTTGATTTCTGGAATGAGTTCTAAATCATTCCAGAAAATAGGCTTGTGAGGGGGAATGTCTTTTTTAGCTCGGACTTTCCCCATTATCTTTTCAGCTGCTTCAAATGTAAGGGCTTCCATTTTTTGAGTTTTAGAAAGCGAGTATTCGTTAAAAAGTACGGGTCTTAAAAGTGCGGCTTCAAGGGTACTCCCCTTTGAAAGAGGGAGAGTGGATGTCATGATTTCGATTTGGTGAGAAGGGCTTTCATTTTCGCTGGTGCTAAAACTTTTTAAAAGTAAAAGACAGATAAAAAGAATGAGGATAATAAGTATCCCCATTTTTTGCGAAAAAACGCTATTTTTTATCTTTTCTAAAAGAGTTATTTCTTTTTCTAGTGTTTCATTTTTGTTCAATTCTTTTGTTATTTCATGATCTTCGGGAAGCCATGAAAAGCTTTGTTCTGCCATAAAAAGTTCCTTTTATATTTTTTGAGTTCTTCTTGATGTGATTTTTCGATGTTTTGATAGCTTGTTGATAAAATCTTTCCTCCGCTCAGAGCTAAAATGAAAAATAAGAGAGATATGTAAGATTCGTAAATCATAATTCTTTCACTCTTTGATCTTGAAATTGCCATCTTATTTCTTGGCATTGGCGAATGAGCCCTTTAGCTCCTCCATTTTCATTTTTTTTGTTTCTTCGAATCTCAAAGATATTTTTTTGAAAACACTTGAGAAGTCCTGGAAGTTCACAAGGCCCTTGCAGGGGTCTGAAAGGCAGATGAATTTCTGTAAGAAAATCTTTTTTTAATTGATGAAGCCTTTGCTTAGCTTCCAAGAGAAGAATGTTTTGCTCAAATTCAATAACTTCTCCTTCAAGCCTTAGGGCAGCTATTTGAGGGGGCGTTTGAGCTGCCGGGCATTGTCCATAAAGGATTTGAAGTTTTTGATTTAAACTTAATGCTTTATTGAGAGAATCGCTGACGAGATCTGCCTCTTGTCCAATTTTTTCATCAATTTCTGCAAGTATTCTCATTCTTTGAGAATAAGTGAGCATCGATTCATGCAAAGGAAGAATGAAGGACACATAAAAAATGAGGAAGATAAGAAAGGAACTCATGGAAATGCATCTTTCCTGCAATCATAGCTTCTATGAATCAACGTTTGAGGAACAAGCTTTGATTCGTTGCAATTCTCTGTGTTTCCGTAAAGTCTTGCTCTTAAGAGATAAAATGATTCTAAGTTGGTAAAGCTTTTTGACCAAATTTTAAAACTCACCACGCAAAGCGTGCATAAAGTGCACAATTGTAGAGAGAGGCTGAGGAGAGTTTCTATCAAAACGCCTCCTCTTTTTTTATTTTTCATTTTTTTTAATCTCCATTTTTAGAGCTATCAGTCATGCTGCCTGTGAAGTTTCCCATATCGAGCATTTGTGTTTGTCTTTGCGTATTTTGAGTTCCCTTAAATTCCTTTTTTTCACCAATGATTGCCGCATTAATTTGATCAAGTTTTCCTCTCATGTTTTTGCTTAAGACTTGAATAATTCCTATGGATGCAATTGCAATTAAGGCAGTAAGGATAAGGTATTCTGCGATTGCTTGGCCGTGTATTCTTTTCATGTCTTATCTCCTTAGAGCCAGTCACCAGTAGAGACATAACGCTCTAATTTCCCGGTGAGTGATGCAGGCAGGTTTTGGATCTCAATTTTGTCTTGAGCTCGAATCAGTGCATAGGTGAGCGCATGTTCAAGTTCTCTTAAGTTCCCAGGCCATGAGTGAGCGAGCATTAATTCAAATGCGTCGCTGCTAATTTCAACTTCTCGAGCTCCTGTTTCTTGAGCAACTTTTGAAAGAAGAGCCTTGATGAGTAAGGGAAAGTCTTCTTTTCGGTCTCTCAGAGCTGGAATATAGAGGGGACAAATGTTGAGACGATAATAGAGATCTTTTCTAAATTTCTTTTTTTCAACAAGGAGTTCAAGGGGAACGTTTGTGGCTGCAATGATTTTGCATTCAATTTTATAGGGACTTTTACCTCCGAGTCGTTCGACTTCTCTTTCTTGAAGAGCGCGGAGGAGCTTCACTTGAAGTTCAAGGGGTAAGCTTTGTATTTCATCCAAAAAAAGAGTGCCTTGTTTGGCGAGTTCAAATTTTCCTGCTTGGCGTTCTCTAGCTGATGTAAAAGCCCCTCGCTCATGACCAAAGAGGATGCTCTCTGCAAGAGCTTCGGGAATGGTTGCGCAATTGACCGATATAAAAGGGGCTTCATCATCTGAAAGAAGTTCCACTCTTTTTCTTTGAGCATGAATTTTACGGGCAATGAGTTCCTTGCCGCTTCCTGTTTCTCCTACAATTAAGACGTTTAACTTAGCTTTAAGACTGTGTGTAAGGTCTTTTTGGAGGTCTGCAGTTGCGTGGCCAAGTCCCCAAAACCAGTCGAGCCCTGGATGAGTGTGCGAACTTACAACTTTTAAACGAGATGATTTTTCGTTAGTGAGAGGAAGATCTTTTAATTTTCGAACTGTATTGTCATTCATTTTATTTTCTCCTTTTTTAAATTTTGAATCTTAAAATTTTTCAAAATTTAATTTTTCGAAATATCTATAAGCAATACGGGTGCCAGGGCTGATTTCCGCATAAAACTCTATTTGAGTGATTTGAATGATCTGAAAGCGTCCGAAAATCCGGATTTTCGGACTTTTTTTAGGAAGGAAGTTTTTAAACAAAGAGCTTCGAGCCTCTAGCCGCATGGCCTCTTCTTCTGTATTCTAATTTCGTGGCTCGAAAAAAAGTTTCGACGACAGTCTATCTGACTGCAGAGCAGGTTCGTGCCTTGAAAGATCTTCATGAGCGCACGCGGGTTCCTATTGCGGAGTTCATTCGCATGGGTATTGATTTGATTTTAGATAAGTACACAGACCAATTACCTGGCCAAATAACTCTTTTTGATTTGAATTCTTTGGGTGGACGTCCTAAAAACATTGAAGAGTCCCCGTAACGAAGAAATCATATAAATGGGTCAATATAACGCAGACAACATCCGCAATTTTTCCATCATCGCCCATATAGATCATGGTAAATCCACTCTTGCCGATCGCCTGTTAGAAGCAACAGGGGCTTTGACCAAGCGGGAGATGCAAAGTCAGGTCCTCGATACTCTTGAAATCGAACGTGAGCGTGGAATTACGATCAAAGCCCAGACGGTTCGCTTGAATTACAAGGCAGACGACGGCAAAGAATATGTTCTCAATTTGATTGATACCCCTGGACACGTTGATTTTACCTATGAAGTTTCTCGTTCTCTTGCCGCTTGTGAGGGAGCTGTTTTGGTAGTGGATGCAAGTCAGGGTGTTGAGGCTCAAACGCTTGCAAACGTTTACATGGCCTTGGATGCAAACCTACAGATTGTTCCCGTCATTAATAAAATTGATTTGCCTTCAGCAGATGTCGAAAACGCTAAGAAAGAAATTGAAGAAGTCATCGGGATTGATGCTTCAGAATCTATTCCTGCCAGTGCAAAAGAGGGTATAGGGATTCACGAAATCCTTGAGGCGGTCGTTCAAAAGGTTCCCCCTCCGAAAGATACAAGAAAAGATCCTCTCCAGGTTCTCATTATGGATAGTTGGTATGACAACTACCAAGGGGTTGTCCTTTTGGCTCGAGTCATGGCAGGAACGATTCGTGTTGGTGATCGAGTTTTCATGATGTATTCCAATGAAACTCTGAAAAATGATTCGGATGCTCCGACTTATTATCAAGTTGTTCGCCTTGGATATTTAACTCCTAAATTTTTAGATCAAAAAGAAGCGAATCCTGGGGAAGTTATTTTCTTAGTTTGTAACATTAAGAGTATTCGTGATGTGAGAATTGGTGACACGATCACGCATACAGAGAGTCAAACAGATCCCACGGTGAAGTATGCTGTAGCTTCTGAGCCTTTGCAGGGCTTCAAGGAAGTAAAGCCCGTTGTTTTTTCGGGAATCTTTCCAACTGACAGCAAAGATTTTGAAAACTTAAAAGAAGCTCTTCAGAAATTATCTTTGAATGATGCGGCTTTAACCTTTGAACCAGAAAATTCTTTAGCTCTTGGTTTTGGCTTTCGTTGTGGATACCTCGGATTATTGCATATGGAGATTGTGCAAGAGCGACTTGAGCGTGAATTCGGAATGAATATCATCAGTACGGCTCCCGGTGTTCGATATAAAGTTACCAAGACAAACGGGGAAACTTTTGAAGTCGACAATCCTGCGCTTTTGCCGAAGCCCCACGAAATTGAAAAAATCGAAGAGCCCATGATTCGAGGAATTATTCATACTCCTGCAGAATATGTTGGAGCGATTATTACGATTTGTGAGGCAAGACGGGGAACTCAAGAGCGTATTGATTACATCACAAAAGAGCGTTGCGCGGTTGTATACAAATTACCTCTTGGTGAAATGCTTTTTGACTTTTATGACAAACTCAAAAGTATTAGCAAAGGTTACGCAAGTTTTGATTATGAACTTTTGGGTCTTGAAGAAAGCCAGCTCGTCAAACTTGATGTGATGATCAACGGAGATGTTGTGGATGCCTTGTCGGTCATTGTTCACCGGACTCGTTCTTATGAGCGAGGGCGTGACCTCACCAAAAAGATGAAAGAAGTGATTCCTCGTCAGCAATACGAAGTTGCGATTCAAGCCTCAATTGGAACAAAGGTTATTGCTCGCGAGACAGTGGGCGCCCTTCGTAAAAACGTTTTAGCAAAATGTTACGGCGGAGATATCAGTCGAAAACGAAAGCTTCTTGAAAAACAAAAAGAAGGTAAAAAGCGCATGAAGTCTATTGGAACTGTAGAGGTTCCACAGGAAGCCTTTTTAGCCATTTTAAAGGTTGAATAATTTTAGAAGGCTTTCGTGTGAGAACTCGGATCGCCCCAACTCCCAGTGGTTATCTTCATGTAGGGAATGCTTATAATTTTTATTTGATTCAAAAATATGCAAAAGAAAAAAAGGGAAAAATCCTTTTGCGAATCGATGATTTTGATTTTGATCGAACACGCGATGAATATATAGAGGATATTTTTAAATCTCTTCGATGGCTTCAAATCACTCCTGATGAAGGGCCAAGAAATTTATTGGATTTTCATAAGTTTTATAGTCAAAAAAACAAACAACAAAACTATCGAAAAGCTCTTAAGCTTTTAGAAGATAAGTCTCTAGTATATGCGTGTGAATGTAGTCGAAGTCAGACGGATCGCTTTACGGAGTTCGGTGCGTATAGCGGGCATTGTCGAGATAAGAATTTAGAGTATGTAGAGGGAAAGCATTCACTTCGTTTGCGATGCGAGGATTTACCTGATCAGAATTGGACAAAAACTCTTTTTGATTTTGTTTTGTGGACAAAAGAAAATAGAGCTTCGTATCAGCTTGTGAGCGTGGTGGAAGATGTGGAGAGTGAAATCGATTTCATCGTCAGAGGTGAGGATTTACGAGATTCTTCGGGGGCGCAGCTTTATTTGGCTCAAAAATTAGCTGGAAGCTATAAAGAACTTTTCGAGAAAATTGAATTCATTCATCATCCTTTACTTTTGGATCCTGAAAAGCCTTCTCAAAAGCTTTCTAAGAGTTTATGTTCGCACTCCCTCAACTCTCTGATTGAAAAAGGGTATACTTACGAACGCTTTAAGGCTGAATTTGCTTGCTAAGAGCCGTGTGCGAACTTTATATCGAGAGCACATATGAACGTAAAGGCGCTCCTTTTAGGCTCTATTTTTTTGTCTATTCCGGCCTATTGCTTGCACCCCGTGAGCGTGAGTTGCTTAGCCTCTCTTCGAGGAGTTTCTCTGCAGAAGTCGATAGATGTTAACGAAACTCGTGAAGCGACTTCGGTAGCCTACTATCCTGATGATTATAAGCTTGGCGAAGAGCGCGATTTGATGATCTATTTGCACGGCTTTGGTTCTAAGCCAGAAAATTATGGAACTTCAGGATTAGGAGCGGCTTTTGAAAAAGAAAGACTCCAAAAAGGTATTCAAGAGCCTATTACGCTGGCTATTGGTCTAGGGCCTTTTGTTCTTGCGGGATCGAAAGATCATGGAACGCATGGAGCTCATTTTGTAAATCCTGAATTGTATTGGGATGTTGTGCTTCGCTTTGTGGCTTCTCACGATTTGAAGATTAGAAATGTTTTTATGCTTGGAAATTCTGGGGGAGCATTCTCTGGAATGCAAATGCTTCGTCATCAACCAGAAGATTTTCGGGTCAAAGCAGCCATGTTTCATGTTCTTCCAACAATAAGGGGTGAATCTCTTTTGCC
>CANIGN010000031.1 GCA_947467125.1 Bacteriovoracaceae bacterium
CTCAGTCTCAAAAATAGATTCAAAATAAAACTAAGGCATTTGAAGAAAATCAAGTCTGAGTCTTTGCAAAGTCCAGACAATCACCGCACCTAAAGCTAAAAAAGGACCAAAGGGAATAGCGGTTTTGAGATTTCCCTTTTCTTTGAGAATGACGAATAATCCAGCACTTAAGCCTAATAGCGAAGCTGATAAAATGAGAAGAGGCATTCCTGTAAAGCCAAGCCAGGTTCCTAGCCAACCCATCATTTTGACATCGCCAAAACCAAGGCCTTCAACTTTTTTTATTTTTTCATAACTGTATCCAATTAAAAAGAAAGTACCAAAACCAAAGGCTCCACCCCAAAGATATTCTCCTAAAGAGGAATCAAACTTAAAGTACATGAAAAAGACTAAAAGAAGAGCAAGCGCCCAGTTTCCCAATGAAAAACGATCAGGAATAATTCTAAATTCAATATCGATAAAAGTGAGAACAATGAGGCTCCAGAAAAAGTAAAGGTCGACGATAAAACGAAGTTGGTTTTGGACATTCATCTCTGGATCCCAGTTATAAATTTTTGCAACAAAAACAAAAGAGCAGCCAACAAGAAATTCAATCAGTGGATATTGGATAGATATTTTTTTGTGACACTTACGACATTTTCCGCCTAAAATTAGATAACTCAAAAGAGGAATGTTGTCGTACCAAGCGACTTTCTTTTTGCAGCGGACGCAGAAACTTCTTCTTTTTTTTGTAGCTCCCAGAGGTAACTCGCGAGGAATCCTATAGGCGCACATGCCTCCAAAAGATCCAAACAAAAGGCCAGCGATAAAAAATAAAAAAAGAGTGCTGAGTGTGATCATTTAAATTCCTTAGAGGTCCATTTTCTCCATTTTGTTTTTGGAGAGAAAAATAATAATAAAACTCCAAGCAAAGCCAACGGATATAACAGTGAGCATTTGTTTGAGGTCAATGCTTTCTCGAAAACCCACGAACATTCGGATGTCCCACCATTCAAGGGGAGGGAGAAAGTTCATCACAAAAAGCATCCCTTTATAGAGCCATTTTGTGGTGTCTTGATAGCGTGCTTCTGTCACGAGAAGTTCTAGATAGCTTTTGCTATGGAGAACAGTCATGAGGGCCAGTGTGAGTGCCCACGCTAAGAGTGGGCGAAGAAAAAAAGAAAAGAAGAGTGAGGTAGCGAGAATAACAAGAACTTCAATAAACATTAGAAGCTGAGCTTGCCACAAAATAGCGGGTCCAAAGTTACCGGCATAAAGGTAGGAGCCCAGAATCATGAGAAGTGTCCAGCACAAGATTGTAAGTGCTAAAAAAAAAGTTATTCCAAGAAGTTTCCCGTAAATCCATTCCGCTCGAGAGTTTTTGAGTGTGAGAACAAAAGAAAGAGTTTTGCGTTGTTGCTCTTCGTAAAACAAATGGCTTCCCAAATAAGAAGCAAGAAGAATGGAAATGATAAAAGAAAAGCTGGTTGTTAAGTCCCAGTAGATTTTATCCGGACGGACGAAAGAAGAAATTGCAAGAAAAAGAGAAAAGGGTATCAGGATAAAGGCAGCGCTGATCGCGGCCCATCCCAGCTTTTGTTTCATGAGGAGTTTGAATTTAAAAAAAGCGAGTTTCATCATGATACTTGTTCTCTTGATTTATAAAGTTCAGGAAGAATGTCTTCTTTTTTACCGATTCGAATAAGATTTCCTTGATCCAGCACGACCACTCGATCGGCAAGATATTCAACATCACGGAGAGAGTGTGTTGAAATAAGAAGTGTTCTGTCTTTATCTCGCCAATCGTGTAAGAATTGTCGGAGCCATTCTTGCGCTTTGAAATCAAGGCCGGTCATGGGTTCATCAAGGATTAAGAAAGAAGGATTTTTGAGTAAAAGACAAGCAAGGCCTAGTCGTTGGGTCATTCCCTTGCTGAATTCGCCCACTCGTCCGTGAATTCGATGTGCGAGACCTACTTCTTCGAGCGTTTTTTTAATTTTTTCTTTTGAGATTTTTTTTTGAAAACAAAGAGAGAGGATATCGTAGGGGGTCATTTCGGGCCAAAAGCCTACAAGTTCAGGTAAGAAACCTATTCTCTCTCGAGTAAGAGAGCTTGCGGGTCCCTCTTTTTCAAAAAAAAGAATATTTCCTTCTTGAGGATAGATAAGACCCATTAAGCATTTAAGCAAAGTTGATTTTCCAGCTCCATTTGCGCCCACAAGGGCAACTGTTTCGCCTTTATAAAGCTCAAATGAAATATTTTTTAAAATAGGAGACGCAAAAGCCTTGCTAAGATTTTCAACTTTCAAGACGCTCGATTTCATGAATAATTCCTTGAGCTTAGTTTAGGGGTTCTTTTCAAGAGCTTCAAAGAGGCAATAATGCGGCGTGTATACTCTTGAGGGCCTTGCAGCTCGAGTGGCTCTTTTAGTGGCATTTGATTTGCTGGGAGGGTGTTGAGGAATTCCCACTCAAATTCTTCAGCTTGAGACTTAGGGCAGGTAGCTTTAGCTTGTTGAAAACGGGATTTCTTAAATTAAGGAGAAATAAAATTATGAACGTAAATAAGGACGCTATTAAAGATTCAGTGAAAGATTCTAAAGTTACTGATCCACGTCAGTCTGAAAGACAAAAAGCTCTCGAGTTAGCTTTATCAACTATTCAAAAACAATTCGGCAAAGGTGCCATCATGAAACTCGGCACGGAAGAGTCTCTTGCAGAAGGAATCCCAGTTTTCTCAACAGGGTCACTTGGGATAGACATTGCTTTAGGAATTGGCGGAATTCCAAAGGGAAGAATCATTGAAATTTTTGGACCTGAATCTTCAGGAAAAACAACATTCTGTTTGCAAGCTGCAGCTGAATGCCAAAAACGTGGAGGCGTTGTTGCTTTTATCGATGCCGAACATGCATTGGACGTGACGTATGCCCGCAAACTTGGATTAAAGATTGAAGATGTGATTATTTCTCAACCCGACACAGGCGAGCAAGCTCTTGAAATTACCGATATGCTTGTTCGCTCAGGAAGCGTTGATTTTATTGTGGTCGATTCCGTTGCTGCCCTTGTTCCTCGTGCTGAAATCGAAGGTGAAATGGGTGATTCGCACATGGGCCTTCAAGCGCGTCTCATGAGCCAAGCGTTGCGTAAGCTCACAGGTTCTATCAATCGCAGTCATTGTACAGTTGCCTTCATTAACCAGCTTCGTATGAAGATTGGTGTAATGTTTGGAAATCCAGAAACGACAACAGGTGGAAATGCGTTGAAGTTTTATTCTTCCATTCGTTTGGATATTCGTAGAATTTCTGCTCTCAAAGAAGGAGAAGAAGTTGTGGGCTCTCGTATAAGAGTCAAAGTTGTGAAAAACAAACTCGCAGCTCCTTTTAAACAAGCAGAGTTCGATGTCATGCACGGTGAAGGTGTCAATAGATGGGGTGAGTTGGTAGATCTTGGCTCAGCTAAAAACGTAGTTGATAAGAGTGGCGCTTGGTATAGCTACAAAGGTGAGCGCATTGGACAAGGCCGCGATTCTGCGATTCAGTTCTTAAAAGATAATCCGGCTTTAGCTGAAGACATTCGCAAAGAAGTTTTTGTGGCTTATGGAATGAGAGTTCCAGGTGGAAGCTTAAAAGCACCTCAGGCAGAAGCTTCTGCAGCACCTGTAAAATCTGATTCAAAAGCGGATGGAAAAACAGAGGCGAAAGCGGCTGCGGCTCCCATTGCAAATAAAGGAAAAGCAGGTCACGCGTAATTTTTATGGGCGGAGAGGAACTACGAACACTCGTTTTGTTTGCTCCGCCTTTTATTCTAAGCTTGAGTGTTCACGAATGGGCACATGCTTGGACCGCAAATAAATTAGGCGATCCAACTCCTAAGCTTTTGGGACGCTTAACTTTAGATCCTATGGCTCATATCAGTTGGCTGGGGACGGTTTTGTTTCCAGCAATTGCAATTATGACGGGCGCCCCTCTTTTTGGTTGGGCGAAGCCCGTCATGATTAATACTCGATTTTTTAAAAAACCTCGCAGAGATCATGCTTTGGTAGCGGCTGCAGGTCCTCTTTCGAATATTATATTGGCAGTTTTACTCGCTATTTTGTTTGGACAACTCAGTAAATTTTATAATCCGCTTATTCAAAAAGAAGCTTCTATCTTGAAATCGGCTTTAGAAATGATTTTGAATGCGATCCAGTTAAATGTTTTTTTGTGTTTGTTTAATTTGATTCCGCTTCCTCCGTTGGATGGCTCAAGAATTTTGAAAGGAATTTTGCCGAGAAACTTGGCTTTAAAGTTTGACCGTTTTGCAAATTCTGAAATGGCTTTTTGGTTTTTCCTTTTAATGATGGCAACAGGTTTTTTGAGAGTGATAAGCCTTCCCGCTTTTTTTATTATTCAGATGCTCGAGAAGTTCTTTTTTTAGATTATAGAAAACTTATAAATAATAGTGCAAATAGAGGTAGGCCTCGTCCGCCCAAATTGTTTCGGGCGAGCTTTTTTGAATTCTTGCCCATACTGTTTGAATTTCAAAGTGGGGTCGAGGGAAAAACTGTAGTCCCAATCCAATCTTATTTTCTTGTGATGTTTCGTCGTTTCCTGTGTTTCGATTATGCCAGTCGGGTCTGTTGAGTTCGAGGTTTAAAAAGGGAATGAGTCCTTTGTGAATTTCATAGGCAATTTTTGAATAGAAGCTTACGCCTTGGAGTTTATTGTCTATTTCTTTATTCTCAATAAAATTTGCTTCGAGGAGCGAGTAGAATTTTTTTGTAAATCCTAACATCGCAAAAGCGCCGTAATGTGTTCTTTCGTGATCTGTAGAAGCCGCGATTCCCTGAGAGAGTCCAACCTTATAATGATTTGAAAAATTATAAGCGATATTTTGGTAGATTCCTCGATCAACGTTTGAAGTGTACGGGTCATTTGTGGGAGTAAAGCCAGTCACCCAATAATTCCAATTTTCATTAGCCCAGCTGAATTCAGCCGAATAAGAGGTGTTCAGAGGTTCAGCTCCAATGGATTCTTTGTTGGCACTTGTATGCTCAGAAATATTCAGACCACTCACAGGTTGAAACTTCCCCACTCTTAAAAAGTGTTCTTTGTCGATTGAGGCCATAAGGTAGTATTTACGAAGATCAAATTTTCCTGCTTCGTTTTCATTTTCAACACGACCGACAGTTGCGTGGGCTCGAATTGCACCCAGAATAACTCCCGCTTCGATATCTCCTTGCATGTATTGCCACTTGTCATCGCTGTAGTCTTTGCTTTTGACGTGCACACGTAAGCCTCTTAGATCTCCTCCGATTGCTGAAATCCAAGAAGGCATTTTTTTGGGATCAATCGCACCATGAAGAAGGTTTCCTTCGCCCTTGTAGCTCCAAGTGCTTAAAGCGTCCTGGGAAATTTCTCTTCCGTATTGAGTGAGAGCACCTCCGCCTGTGGGAGAAACATGGCAGGTCATGCAATTTGTGTAGCCATGTCTAATAAAATCCGGGTAGCTCCATGCTTTTTCACAGAGTGAAACGAGGATCATAAAAAGGAAAAGCTTAAAAGCGCGTAAGTTTTTCATTGATTTTTAAACTAACATTCAATTTTCTTTGTGAAAGATTTTCAAAACATGAAGATCGGGTGATTTTGGGACACTTTTTGTTTTTTGTTTATTTACTGAGAATGCTTTATCTTACACTCCAAAGAAACTGAGATTCCTTTTTTCGAATGAGAAAATCATGTGGCTCAATTCCTAAGTCCATATCTGCAGGATAAACTTTAAGGCCAAAAGCTTTATTGAAAAGCCTTTTCTTGAGTTCGAGTTCTTTGTCTTTGAGTTCTTCAAGTTTTTGAATTTCCATGAATCCCGTCATGGGAACAAAAGAACAGGGAGTAAAAAATAAAGCTTCAAAATGTTCTTCTTCTTTTTTGAACAAAATGAGTTGATCGTTTGTTCCTGTGATTTTGAGAACGCATAGAAAGTGTCCTCCATTTTTCAGTTGGCGATAAATGTTTTTCGAGATGTCTTCTGCTGCAGCCGTGAAAACTATTGCATCAAAAAGAATATTTTCTGAGCTTCCACGACTTCCATCGCCTTGGATGATTTGAACGTTTGTGTATTCTAATTCTTTCACAATTTTTTGAGCAGGTTCTACAATTTCTTGGATGATTTCAAAACTTAAGACTTTCCCTGTTTTCCCCACAAGTGATCCCATAAGGGAGCTTGACCATCCACTTCCGCTTCCAATTTCTAAAATGCTTTGACCTTCTTTAATTTGGAGCAACTCCATCATGTATAAAACAAGAGTCGGTTGAGAAATACTCGAGCGAGCGGCTTCGGAATGTTCACCCGCTAAAACAAGGGGGTGATCCTCATACAATTCATCAAGGTGCTTAGACAGGTTGTCGGGCGTGATCGTGATCCATTCTTTACTTTGATAGGAACGATATTTTTTTATAAAAAGATGCCGAGGATTTGCGAAAAAAGCGGCTTTTGTCTCGTCTGACAAGGGCAATTTCGGGAATTTTTTAGAGTACTGGGCTAATAGACTTTCTTGTAAGTGGCGAATTCGTTGTTTTGAATCCATAAAGGCCTCTCTTGATATCAATTCAACGCTCAAAGCTTGTGTAATTCCATATTGGGCTCTAGATTTTATTATATGGAGCAACAAGGTTGAGTTTATGGGCGCATTAGAAACAACACTCGATTGCCGTGTCCAGATTTCTCAATTCGAAGGGCCTCTTGATCTACTCCTGCATCTTATCAAAACTCACGAGTTTGATATTAAGAAGCTTTCGATTTCTCAAATTACAAAACAGTATTTGCTCTATTTGGATTACATGCGTGATTTGAATCTCGACATGGCAAGTGAGTATTTGGTGATGGCCGCAACGCTGACCTACCTCAAGAGTCAGGTCATTTTGCCCCAAGAACTAAAGCAAGGTGAAGTGGGGCCTGATCCACGCGCTCAGCTTATTCGTAAACTTTTAGAATTGAAGTGCTACAAAGCACTTGCACAAGCTTTGGATGCTCGTCCACGTTTGCGCCGTGATGTTTTCTTGTCCAAAAATACAGGACTTGAAGAAATTGAAGAAGGAATTGATCCAGAAGTTGCGATCACTAATCCGTTTCAGATGGTTCAAGCTTATAAGGATCTTGTGAAACGTCGGACGGGAGTTGTGCATAAAATTTTTGAAGATGCTCTTCCTGTGAAAGATTGTTTGCGATCTATTGTAGATCGTTTGCGAACAGAAGAAGAAGTGCCTTTCCATACTCTTTTGCCGAATCCTTCAAAGCCAGGTCATGTGATTTCAAATTTCTTGGCAACTCTTGAGCTCGCAAAAATGCAGATTAGCGGATTTAGACAAAGTGAAACTTTTGGACCTATTACGATTTATCGAAAACAAGATTTAAATGAGCTTTCGAATTATGAAAAACTCACTTTAAGCTGGAATTAAAAGTGGAAAAAATCATGAAAAAAAATAAAAAAAACGAAGAGCAAACCCAGGAAGAGACAAGTCTACAAGAAGTCGTCAGCGTAGAAGTTACAGAGATGACAGAGCTTGAGGTTCAATCAGTAGAGCTTCAAACAACTGAAGACGATCCTGCAACTGAATCCACTCAGCAGCTCGTGACAGATATTAATGAAATCGAATCAGCAGTGTTAGCTCTTGTGTTTGCAAGTCCGATAGCTATCACCCCAAAAAAATTAAAAAACCTCCTCACTTTGGGTGGCTACGATGTCTCTCAACTTGATTTAGTGATTGAATCATTAACTCAAAACTTTGAAGCTCGTGGAATTCAATTGGTAAAAGTTTCTGGCGGATACCAAATGAGAACTCATCCCAAACATGCAGAGCTTGTTCAAAAGTTAGTCGAAGAAAAACCACAAAGACTTTCCCGTTCTGCTCTCGAAGTTCTTTCAATTATTGCTTACAAACAACCTCTCACTCGTGCGGATGTTGATCACGTTCGTGGAACGGACTCAGGCCATATTGTAAAAAGTTTGCTTGAGAAAAATCTTGTTCGAACAGAGGGACACAAAGAGAGTGCAGGTCGCCCTCTTCTTTACGGAACAACTCCTTATTTCTTGGAAGTCTTCTCTCTTGGCTCTTTGGATGATTTGCCCGCAATTGAGGAATTCGAACGTGAATTACAAGAAAGCGATGTGGCAGTTTTGGATGCGGATCCAGGTTTTTACGATCGACCCAGCGCTTTGGATGCTGAGGCAGATCGAGGCACTTTTGATAGCCTTCCTGTCGAAGAAAGCGAAAAAGCGGACTTCGGTGAGGCTGAAAGAGCCAAAGAAGAGCTTTCCCAGTAAGCCTAGTTCATTTTTAACGTGGACTGAGTCCTTAAGGCCTTCTAAAATAGTCAAATGGCCGAAAATCGACTTCAAAAAATTCTTGCTGCTGCTGGTTTAGCTTCTAGGCGCGAGGCTGAATCGCTTATTAGCGCAGGTGAAGTAACGGTTAATGGAAAAGTTGCCCGTTTAGGGGATAAAGCCGATGTCGAAAAGGATCACATTAAAGTTTGCGGAAAATTGATTAAAAATCCTGAAAACAAAGTTGTTGTGGCGCTTTTTAAGCCACGTGATGTTTGGTGTACGACTCGTCCTTTAACAAATGAAGATGAGAAAATTAAAGCAACTGTTTTCGATTTGATTCCTCGAATTAAAGAAAGAGTTCTTCCCGTAGGAAAGCTTGATGCAGATTCTGAAGGAATTGTTTTGCTCACAAATGATGGGGAGCTTTCTCGACGTTTGTTGGATACAAAGTATGAAGTTCCTAAGACCTGGCGCTTTAAAGTAGACGGTCATGTAGAAGATAAAAAACTTAATTATCTTTCTACCGGAATGAAGGTTGAAGGAAAAAGAGTAAAGGTCAATGGCCTTTCTGTTGAAAAATTTCTTGATGGAAAAATGTGGGTTCAGATTGAAACCTCTGAAGTTCAAAACCGCTTATTGCGAAAAGCGCTTGAAAAGCTTGGTCACCCAATCGACAAAGCGCAGCGATTAAGCTTTGGCGGCATAGATATTCGTGGAATGACCCGTGGACAGTATCGCTATTTGAAGCCAGACGAAGTAAAAAAGATTAAAACATGGGTTGGTCTTGCAAAATAAAAACAAACTTTTTTTATACTTTCGTACTCTTATTCTTGGCTTCTTGTGCAAGTGATCGTGTTGATATTGCCAACGAAAAAAATCCTCAAAAATTATATGAGCATGGAGAAAAAGCTCTCAAGGAAGGTGATTATCTTGAAGCCAATGATGCCTTTAGCGAAATTCGAAAACGCTTTTCTCAAAGTCAGTATTTTGCTTTGGCTGAACTTGGTTCAGCAGATAATGAATTTTCGCAAGATAGCTTTGCTGAGGCGGCCGCACTCTATGGAAATTTTGTAGAGCTTTATCCCAATCATAAAAAAGCAGCCTACGCTCAGTTTCAAAAAGCAAAATCTTTAATGCTAGACGCTCCTCTCAATGAAGCTCGTGATCAAAGTGCATCAAGTTCTGCAGCAAAGGCTGCTTCACAGTTGTTGGCTCGTTATCCTCGTTCTGAATATACAAAAGAAGCACAGGAAATTGTAAATAGAGCTCGATTACAACTCGCAAAAAAAGAAGCCTATATAGCTCGTTTCTACGCGAAGAAAAATCAGAAAGAAGCGAGTCTTAATCGATGGAAAAAAATCCCTGCTGAATACAAGGATCTTAAAAATTACGAGCCTGCTCAAGCCCTTTGGAAAGAGCTTGAAGTCGCATTAAAAGATCAAAAAAGCGAATAGTTTTGTCTTAAGCGTCAGAATTCTTGTTTTTTCTACTGCTATTGTTAAACCCAAAGGGTGATGAAAATGGGTAGAATTATCTATAGGGAATCGATGAAATGAGTGACCTTATAAAACATATAGGCATACGAATTCACGAGGCTGTTGAAGAAAAAAACTGGCCAAGCGTTGAACATTGGGCAAAGGAATTGCTCAAATATGCTCCTCAAAAAAGCATCGGCTTTAAATGGTTGGCGCGATCTTCTATGGCTCTTGGAAAATTGGATCGTGCGGCTTATGCGTATAATCGTGTTCTCGATCATGAGCCTGACTGTGAAGAAGCAAAAAAATATTTTGCTGAGCACTCTCGTAATGATTTGCCAACTTTAGCTCAAGAAACTCAAGGTTCTTTTAAAGAAGATGCTTTTCATATTTTAAGTCCTGATCAAAAAAATCACTTAGCTCGTGCTGAATTTGAAGTGGCCACTGCCTACGAATCAGTAAAGTTATTTGCTGAGGCGGCGGAGCATTTTAAGAAGTCGTTTCATTGGTTTGCTCACCCTCAAGCCGCTTTTAAAGCTGCAGAGATGTATCATCGCTCGCAAAAAAGTTTTGAAGCTATGAAGCTGCTTCGTGAAACTTTGAATGCCAATCCTCGTTGGGTTGAAGGTCATTCTTTATCAGCCCAAATTTATTTTGAGTTAGGTCAGATCACATCTGCTCAAAATAGCTGGCAGCAGGTCTTAAAACTTGATCCTCGAAACGAGGAAGCTCTCAAGAACCTACGCTCTACTTGGGATATCGCTATTTCTCGCGATACTCGAGGGATTTTGTGATACGAGGTTAATTCCCTATGAAATCAGTCATTTTTGGAATCTTAAGTTTTGTTTTTATTCAGTTTGCTTTTGCTCAGTCCAATCGTCCGCTTCGCGAAAGGATAAAAGATCTTGAAAATGAGTTAAGAACTTGTCAAAAAAGTATTGAAGCTGCAGAGAAAGTTCCTGGAAATGTTGAAGAGAGAAACGCTTTGCGCTCGGAGATTCGTCAGAAACTTTCGCAATCTTCATATCTTATTTATGAGTATGGCCATGAAGCAACAAGACAACTAGATCATGTAGCTTTATTTAATTCCAAAGTACTTTTGAATATGATCTCTGAAACGCTTTCGACGGCAAGACCTCCTAATGCAGGACTGAGTCAGCCGGAATATCCTTTGGAACCAATTTTTGGAGCAAAAGGAGATGCTGTTCGAACGGCGGATATTCTTTTGTTGCAAGATTACCCCCTCGAAAAAAAATTCGATAGACGTTTAAGAGAAACAAAAGATGTCAAAAAACTTCTCTATGCATGGGTAGATGATAAAAATTTAAATGTTATTAACGATTACGTGATTCAAAGTCCAACAGGGGTCAAAGATGAAAGGCGTAAAGTTTTGAGTAATCATGAAATTCCTCTTGCGATTATTCACGATGTAAAAACTTTTGATCAGTTTCAAGTGTTGAGATCTTTTGTAGAAGCAAGATACACAAGCAAAGAGCCTGCAAATTGGGATTTGTTTAATATCTTGTTAAGTGAAGTCAAAACAAGTGAGCGAGGAAAATTAGCTGCGGCCATGATGTTTGCAAAACAAAAAGATTGGGATCTTTGGAAGATGGTTGAGGCTTTACGGATGACTCGCGATCCAGACGTTGCTCGTCCAAAAGTTACGAGAAAAAATATCAACGGCGTTTTACACGAATTAGGTGTAAATGAGGGAGGTCTAGCTGATTCTACTAAGATGAAGGGACTGAAGTCCTTTTTGAGTAACTTCACCTTTGAGACTCCCCTTCAGGGATGCTACAAATTACTCTTATAAAAACAAGTACTTAAGGGCAAGGTAGCGCTAATTAACTATTGACGCGATGAGCTAATTCATGTATAATTCAGCCTGCTTGCCCCAATTGTGGAACGTTTGTTCGGGGCCGGCAATTCTTATTTTCCGTACATTTAATTTAAAGTTTCTAAAAGAGCTTTCCAGTGAGAGAAGTTTCTTTTTCCTCTCTCAACGAGTTT
Source organism: Bacteriovoracaceae bacterium (assembly GCA_947467125.1). GTDB lineage: Bacteria > Bdellovibrionota > UBA2428 > UBA2428 > UBA2428 > CANIGN01. The sequence continues at coordinate 11,770 of CANIGN010000031.1, forward strand.
GGGTTTTTTCTCCTTATCTCTTTCATTGATTTCATTGAGAGGTACTAATCCCCAATTGATATTCATGGGTTGGAAGTTTTTAATTTTTCCATTCAGTACGTGATTGAGCAAAGATCCAATGGCGGTTGTTGCAGGAGGCGGTAGAAGATCGCTGCCTCTCTTTAAGCGAAAAGCGATTGCCGTTCCTACAAAAGCTCCGACGGCAGTACTCTCGATGTAGCCTTCCACTCCTGTGATTTGACCGGCAAAGTAAAGATGCGGAAGTTTTTTGAGCTGTAGATTTGACCCTAAAAGTGCAGGTGAATTGATAAAGGTATTTCGATGCAAGCTTCCCATTCTGTAAAATTGAGCTTTCTCAAGTCCTGGGATGAGACGAAAAACTTTTTCTTGTTCTGGATATTTTAATTTTGTTTGAAAACCCACAAGATTCCACGCGCGGCCTTCTGTATCTTCCATTCTCAGCTGAACAACAGCGTAGGGCATTTTTCCTGTGCGAGGATCCGTGATGCCCACAGGTTTCATCGGACCAAAGGCAAGTGTTTTGGGTCCACGCTCTAAAAGAGCTTCAATGGGTTGGCAGCCTTGAAAGTAAATTGCTTTTTCAAAGTCATGAGCGGGGACTTTTTCTGCAGCACCGAGTGCTTCAATAAAGCGATCGTATTCTTCCTTGCTCATGGGGCAGTTAAGGTAATCTCCATCTGGATTCGCTTCAGTTGTTCCCTTATCTCTTCGGTTTTGAAGAAAAGCAATTTCTCGATTCACGCTTTCTCCCGAAACAATCGGAGCAATAGCATCGTAGAAATATAGTTTTTCTCCCACATGAGGCATCAGGCTTTGGGCAAGTGATTGGCTTGTAAGGGGGCCAGTCGCAATGACTACGGGCTTGAGTCCTTGTTCAGCGGGAAGGCTTAATTCTTCAAAGTGTGTGACTTCGCCCTCATAACATTCAACAAGAGGGTGGTTTTTAAGTTTTGAGGTAATGCTTGCGCTAAACTTTTCGCGATCTACGGCCATTGATTGGCCTGCAGGAAGTGAGGCTGCTTGAGCTGACTCTAAAACAAGAGAATTTAAAGAATGCAATTCGCTTTTAAGAAGTTGAGGGGCGCTCTCGCTATCTGTGCTTTTGAAGCTATTGCTGCAAACAAGCTCAGCGAAATTCCCAGTTTTGTGAGCTTCTGATTTTTTTTGAGGCCTCTGTTCAATGAGGGCAACCGATATGCCTCGTTGTACAAGTTGCCATGCGCACTCGGAGCCCGCTAATCCTGCACCCACGATAATGACTTGGGCTTTTGTGTTTTTGAGAGCTTGAAGATTTTGAGGTGTGTTTTGCGATATATTTTCCATGGATGAGCCTTAAAAAGCAGGAGTTGAGGCTATCGCGACGCATCAGTATCCTCAAGCACCTTTTCGCTCCCAAAAGCAGATAGAAATTGCGAGCCGCTGCTATGATGGTCTCATGTCTATCATCGATATTATTTCAGGAACGGGAATTGTTGTTAAGCTTGTGCTCATTTTGCTTCTTTTGGCTTCCATTTTATCGTGGACCATTATCTTTTCGAAGCTTTCAGTTTTTCGTTTGGCCATGAAGGAAAATGAAAAGTTTTTAGAGTCTTTTTGGAATCACAAGAGTCTTGATTCTATTTACAAAGAAACATCAAGCATTGAGCAAAGTCCTCTTTCAAATATCTTTCATGCTGCTTACAGGGAATTTGCAAAAGTTTCGTCAAAAGCCGAAGCTAAAGACAG
>CANIGN010000032.1 GCA_947467125.1 Bacteriovoracaceae bacterium
AAGATTAAGAGTCCAAAATTCACGTTTACATATTCTCAATCGAACTCACAAAAATGGTTTAGCGGCTGCTTACTTAGCAGCTTTTCATTGGGGATTACAGCGAGGCTATGATTGGATTTTTGAGATGGATGCTGATTTTTCTCACAATCCAAGACATCTTCCAGAATTTTTTCAAAACATAGAAGAAGGCCACTTTGATGCTGTTTTGGGTAGTCGTTATGTCAAAGGCGGAGGAGTTTCGAATTGGAGTAAGCAGCGTTTGTTGCTGTCTCGCTGCGGAAGTATTTATGCGCGAAATATCTTGCGTTTTCATCTAACGGATTGGACGGGTGGCTTTAATGCCTGGTCTCGCAAGGTTTTAGAAGCGATTGATTTACCGAGTATTCAATCAAAGGGTTATGCTTTTCAAATTGAACTCAAGTATCGAAGCTTGAATCGGCATTTAAGAGTCAAGGAAATCCCCATTATTTTTGAAGAGCGTCGCGCGGGAGAGTCAAAGATGAGTGGCTCCATTGTGAAGGAAGCTATTTTTGGAGTTCTTTCTTTAAAGCTCAGAGAGCACGTTTAAGTTTTTTGAACACTTTGTAAATCTTTTGGACACTGGGACGAAGTTTGTTAAATCATTTTTCTAGAGTAACAAAGCATCAGGGTTTCATAAATAAAGCCTGTTTGTTCTTTAAAGTGAAATAAGGGATAATGGCGAATCTTATGAAGACTTTTGAAAAATTATTATTAAGTCTTCTGCTGGTTTTTGCTTCTTGCGGAAAGCCCAAGGAGAAAATATCCAGTTTTAATTACCAAGATGATGAAGCGGCTATTTCGGCTGATTTAAGTGAGCGAGATATATGGGGTGCAACTCAATCTCTTAAGTTAGGAGATGTGGGGCAAGACCCGCAAGTATTTGAAAAGTACGGAGTCGGAATTTCTCAATACATTCGGATTAAAGAAGTGAGTGAGAATTCAAATGTTAAAAATGTAAAATATGGTGCGACAACTTGTACGGCTTCCTTGTTAGAAGACGGACATGTCATTACGGCGGCTCATTGTATGCCAAAGGCTGTTCTTGATGGAAGCACGAGTTGCCGAAATTTAGTTTTTCTCCACAAAAAAGCTCAGAAGCCTTATCGCTGTGAATCTATCCTTTGGTATTCTCCTGTTTATAGAAATACGGGTTCTGGAAAAGTCACAAATTCATATGCTGTGAGTGCGGATCTTGCGATTTTTAAACTTTCTCAAAAGCCTAAGGATTTAAAAGCAATGAAGCTTTCAGTGCACGCAGCTCTAGATTCTATGCGTTTGAATCCCTTACTTTACACTCCCGAGAAATCTTCTACTGAATCGCGAATGTTGTTTAACGATTCCAAGCTTTGTCACCTCAAAGATTCGGCACGCTATGGATATGCTTTTCGTGTGGTCGATCAGGAATTTGTTCAAGGGAATTCAGGTTCGCCGATTATCAACGAGAATGAAGAAATTCAGTTTATTATCTCTTCCATTTTTAAGGGAAAGGGAGAGTCTTTTGTGGTCGATGTGAGTTGCCTTGGCAAAAGAGGAAGTGAGTATTTTTGGAAATCCTCTTGCGAGCAAAGAGGGCCTCTCTTTTTTAAGAATAACTTATAAGGATTAGATTTCTTTTTTGAAAAGAGTTTCAACTTTTTTGTTTTTCTCTAATGTCTCATCTCTAAATATACCAATAGCTACAAGCGTAACTTTGGGGATATGGCTTTTGAGACTCTCTCCATATCTTTTAAGCTGTTCTTCGATCTCTCGAAGGCGTTCAGGGTGAAAAGATTTTGCGTTTTGAGCCGTTTTCCAATCAATGACGATGGCTTCGTTTTTTTGTATAAGGAGGGCGTCGGCGCGAATCGTGAGGTTTTTATCTGATATTGTTTCAATAAGATTTTCTTCGCGAAAAATTATCCACGATGAGTTTTGCTCAGAAAGAACTTTCCAGAAAAGAGAAAGGTCTTTGTGTTGCCTTAAAGCTTTTAGAGAAAGTTCAATGTTTGGTTGGATTGCGGGATCGAGCGTTTTTATGATCTTGTGGAGGTGTGTTTCCTCGCCGTTCCAGTATTCGAGGCAACTGTGTATTTTTTTACCCCAACTTTGTTCTTCTGTGTCATTTTTTTTTAGATTTGGAAGAGGGCGTGCTTTTGAAGTGCTTTTTATTTTTAAAGGACTGATAAAAGAAATTTGTTTTTCAAAAGTGTTGTGGGGATGTTCCTTCCACTGAATCAAGTTAGAGTTTTTTTGAGGAGCTAAGACCTGACTCCATTTGAATTTTTCTATTTTGAGATCTTCTTTCCATATCTGATACCAGGCAGCGTCGGTAGAAGATGTGGAAGCGGTGAGGGGTTTATCTTTTAAAAGATAAAAGTCTAAGCTGCGTTTAGCTCGAGTGATGGCTACGTAAAAGAGTCTTTTTTGTTCAGCTTCGAGTCTGCTTTGGCGATCAATTTTTTGTAATTCAAAATACAAGCTTCGACTCTTTCTTTGAGGAGTCACTTGATAAGTAAAAGGAATTTCATCCTCCTCGAAAGAGTTTCGTGCTGTGGAACCCTCGCGAGGGTCGGGGAGGTAGACGCAATCAAATTCGAGGCCTTTGGAACCGTGAATGGTCAGGAGACTTATTTCGAGCGAATTGATTTGGGTTTTTTCGGGAACATTAAGTTCAAATGTGTCGTAATCTTTTTTGACGAGCATTTGAAGAATGTCTTGCCAGTGAAAGAATCCCTTTTGAAGCTTTTCGTGAAGGAATCTTTCCATGCTCGAAACCCATTCGCTTCCTTGGGGCCATCTTTCAGGTTGAATTTGGAATGAGAAATCATAAAAAGCACTCAAGAAATCCTTGTGCTCTTTGTAGAAATCCATTTTTTCTTGCGATAGAGACAGGTTGAATGACGAGAGTATTTCACTTCTCTTGGAAGCATCGTTAAAGACTCCCGTCATAAATTCACAAAGCTGGTCTGTTAAAAAGTGGTCGAGATAGTTGTCAGCCCCTTCAATTCGAAAGGAGATTCTTTTTTGCGTTAAAAATTCAGAAAAATCATAAAGTTTTTTCCACTCTCTAAACAAAACTGCATGTTTCAAATTTGCTTCAAGAGCGTGGCGATCCAAAATAGTTTGAAGGATCAATTCATGGTTGATCGCAGAACATTCATGAATCCGAACAGGGTCTTGGAGTGCGGGAATTTCTTTTCCTGGTAGAAGGGTCTGGGCTTGAGGATCAGTTTTTTCGGAAAAGATGCGTTCTTGCAATAAGTTCACGAAGTTTAGAACTTCAGGAGCTGATCGATAGTTTTTTTCAAGGGATTGAATTTCCAGCTTTTCTCTTAACTGAGAGTAGAGTCGAATGTCGGCCTTTCGAAATCCATAAATACTTTGTTTGGGATCGCCTACGAGATACCAATTTGATTCAGCTTGGGAAATTCTCTCGATGATGTCCCATTGTTCGGGGCTTGTGTCTTGAAACTCATCAACAATAATTAATTTAAAAAAAGGAATTTTGAGTGATTTGTCTTTGAGTCCTTCAATAGTAAGCCGTTCTATTTCAGAAAAACTTAAAAATTGAGGTAAGCTTTGTCTTACTTTTTGAATTTCTTCGTGGAGGAAGCTTAGGATACCTTGCTCTTTTCCCCATTCTCCCAAAAGAGGCGTGAGATTATTCTTGGTTAGAAGCTCGCGGAGTTTTTTGACATTTTCAGCAAGCTTAGGATTGTTTTGACTGAGTGTTTTGAGATTTTTCTTTTGAGAAAAAGTGATTTTCGATTCAATGTTTTTATCTTCTAAAAGTTGGAGACTTTGGAGCGGCCAATCAGTTTCGGAGAAATCTTCAAGATCTAAGGAATTAAGCGCAAGAGTCAGTTTCTTTTGAAAATTAACCCATGTTTCTTGAAGTTTTTTGAAATCTTCTTCAATGGCTTTTTGGGGAGTGCTTCCTTTGAGAGTTAAATCGAGTACCGTGGCAAGCGAAAGAGATGACAAGATCTCAGAGAGTTTTTCAACTGCTGAGAGTTGATCCAGAAATTGCTTCTTAAATAAAACTCCGATTTCTTTTTCGCTGTAAATCTGGGTGTCTTGAGTGAGTTGTGAATCGGGTGAAGTCCGAAGAATTTTGAGGCAAAAGGAATGAAAGGTTCCAATGAACCCGTTGCTCAAGTCGAGTTCGGGGCACTGTTTTTCGATGCGTGCTTTCATCTCTTTTGCAGCCGCGTCGGTGAAGGTTAGAAGCAAAATATCTTGAGGCTCAAGTCCTCCTCCACCTTCTTTTGGAGAAGCGCAGGATGTTTTAAATTTTTGAACAATACTGGTTGTTTTTCCGCAGCCAGCTCCTGCTTCTACAAGAACTTTTTTTGTCTTCAACATGGGAGGACTCCATAGGGATAGGCGCAATAAGCTTTGTGACTACAATCTACGCAAACTTTAGCGTTGAGGGGAGCGGCTTTTCGTGTGGGGCTTAACCAAACTTTTGTTTGTTCAGCGATGAGTTCGTGAAGGCGATGGCTCATTTGAGCTTCTTCTTCTGTTTTGATTTGTTCAAAGCGAATGCTTTGCTCGCTTAAGAAATCAAAAAAAGAAGGGGGAAGGGGAGCGGTTTCGAAAAAAATCAAACGCGATTTTTTTAGATCGAGTGGATTCAGGTATCCTCCTCCATAAATAGGAGTTCCTTCTTTTGCGAAAATTTCTTTATAGAGGAGCCATTGGAATCGACCATTTTCAAGAAGTGTTGAATATTTGGTTCCACTGTAGTTTGAGGTTTTGTAATCCCAAAGCAAGGCGCCTTCTCCAATGAAATCAAGTCTGTCGACTCGACCTTTGAGGCTTAGTTCTTCAGACCATTTGCATTGAATATCTTTTTCACTTTCAAACTTACGAAAGGGAAATAATTCTTGAAGGGGCTTTTCAAGCTTTTCAATGTAAAAAAACATGGATTCGCTCAGTTGGCTTACTTGGGCTTGTAAGATTTTGATGTAGGAATCGGAGGCAAAATCCTTAAAAGCTTTTCCAAGTTCTGCATGCAGAATTTTTTCTAAATGTGATCGTGTAAAATTCTTGAGATTTTTGAAATCGATTCTTTCGAGAACGCCATGTATCCAGACGCCTCGCTTAATCGCGCTTCCTTCGATGTCGTTTGGAATTTCGACAAGAGGAATTCTGCATTCCCTTGAATAGTAAAAACTTAAGGGGCAACGAGTGAGGTTCTCTAAACCAGAAGGGGAGAGCATGGATTGCCGCTTAGCTTTCACTTCAAAGGCTTCGTTTTTGATTTCAAAATCTTTCTTTTGTGAAGTTTGAAGTATTTTGAAATGAGAAGAGCATTCCGCAAGAATGGTTTTAAGTTTTATCTGTTCATTTTTGTGACTGGGTATTGTGATTCCCTCAGCGAGTAGAGCTTTTTCAATATCTTCAGGAACTCTTAGGTGAGAACTTTCGGATGCAAGGTTGAGGAAAAACTCCTCCCATGATTTTCGGTGTCCCCAAATCAGTGTTTGAAGAGGGTTCATGACAGGAAAGTCTTCAATCGTAAAAACAATTGGGGAGTGTCGAAATGTTTCTCCCATCAGATAACGTTCAATTTTTGAATCTTCAAAAAACTTTAATGAATGAAGAATCTTGATGTCTCGGGACTCTCCTTTTAAGGAAATCTTCTCGATTAAGGTTTTGAGTTCTTCGCTTGAAGTTGTGTCTTTTCTTTTTAAAAAATCTTCTTTGTTGAAATTCAAAATAAAATTCTGTGCTTCTGTGTTTAGATAACGCAGTTCTGGATTGATTCTAACCTTGAGGGCTTTGTCGTATTCTGTCAGAACTTGGGCTTCAAGTGGACCGGGCGTTTCAAGATGCGATATCCAAAGAAGATGAGTGTTGTCTTGAAGTGCGGAGCCTTGAAACTCATGATGAGCTTCGTGTTTTGATCCTTCCGAGGAATACTGAAAAGTAATTTTATATTTTTTTTGAAGTTCTTTTAAAAAAGCTTCTTCGATTGAGTAGAGTTCTCGAAATCCAACGACAAAAATTTCTTGAAGAGCGTCTGGCCTAAAACGATGAAAATCCATTTCAAAGTTTGGGTTTTTTTGTAAAAAGGACGTTGCTTCTTCTATGTACTGAAAGAAATGGTCTGTTTGATCTTTGAGTTGCGCGTAATTTTGAATCTGAAAAAGAGTGTTGAGCGCATAAATTGTTTTGGGACTCAGAGTTGCTTGTGAATCCGGATTGAGGAGAACTTTTTGAAAGTCTGAGAGGCTTCCGAGTTTGCGAAGTTGTTGTGCGAGATCAAATTCACTTTTTAAAGTGCTAAGACCTTTTGTATCGTCTTGGCTTGCGACATAGGCAAAAGCTTCGAGATCATTGATGGGCTCGCGATAGAGATTATTCTTTTTGAGAATACTTTGCGCGATATCAGAAAATGTATAGACGCCCGCAAGAGGCCACTTCGAAGCAGCACTTCTGAATTCTTTGAGGTTTTTTCTGCCAAAAGTACTGAGGGATCTATCGGGAACAAGGATAGGTATTGCTTTTTCAAGTTGTGAATAAAGCAGGTTAGGGTTTTTTGTATCTGAAGAAAGTTCTACGTTTTCCACAGAGGACCGTCAGTGACGTCTAGTTTGACAACGCTTCGAAGAGTCCATTCGTTTGCTTTGTCGAAGGATTCTGCGCTTGGAATCATTGTGATTGTATCCCATGGGCAATATTTTGAGCAGAGTTTGCAACCAATACAACGATTGAGGTCTACTTCAACAAGTTTACCCATATCGACAAATCGTGGGCCTGGAACGACCTCAATACAATCAACAGGACAAAATTGGATACAGGCTTCACAACCTGTGCAACCAGATTGATTGATGACTGCAAGTGTTTTGGGAAGTTTGATTTTACGTTCAGGTTTTTCAGCAACGTGATCATGAATTTCTTTGGCTTTAGCTTCTGAAATGTCGCTGTAATCGAACATGGCTCTATTATAACCCAGATCTGAGGAGCTGAGAATGGCTTATAAGCCCCTTGAAACCTTAAATTCAAATAAGGAAGCTTGATCCACCATCACCACAAAGTCCCATCGTATATCTAAAGTTCCATCTTTTAACATTTCCTGGGGTGGGTGGGGAAAAGGAGCAGCCTCATGGAAGCTTTGAATGGCCGCCTGATCGAAGCTTTCGATGCCGCTTAGGCCAATTTTTTCGATTCCTTTGATGAAACCCTTTTCGTCGAGTTTCACGACAAGGCTTGTGATTTTAGATCCTGTACTGAGACCGCGATTTTCTGAAGCAAGGCCTCTCTGCATAGCGATTTCTCTTTGGATATGGGTTTTCCATCGCTCCACTAGAAGTTCGCGAATGCGTTCATAAAAGCCGTAATATTTAAATTCCTGCGTATTGAGGAGTGTGTTGGGACCAATGGCAACTCCCTTGAGGTAGTCATCGGTTGCGGATAGACCTTGCCCTTCTTTGCCGGTGGAAGCATCAATTTCGGAATCGTTTGGATGGCTAAGAATGCTTGTGGGGCTACGAGTGGGTGTGTGTTGGGCGATGCCCTCTTCGAGGACGTTTTTGAATTTTCCGATTCGAGGGGCTTGGGTATTTTGATCTGTTTTTTGGTTGAATTTAGAGAGGTAGATTTTTTCTTTGAGAGTCGTGGGTGCTTCGGTTGATTTTAAATTTTCATCCATTTGAACAATCTGTTCTGTTTTTCGAAGTTTTTCGCGAGCCTTGATTTCGTTTTCAAATTCTTTTTCGCTGATGTTTCGAACGCTCAGAGATTGAGCGAGTTCATGAAAGGGGTCATTCTTTAAAATTTGAGCATTAAACAAGTTGAAGCCGCTCATTAAGAGAACCCAAATTCCTAATAAATGGAGGGCTATAGAGGCCCAGGTGAAGCGATTGAACATCCCAATAGGATTATTCGGCATTTCCTTATCGCGTATAAAGCAGGGACTCGTTTAAAAGAGCATTAAGTTTAGGTTAATGAGCGTTTATTCTTCGAAATTATGAGTGAAGGCGTGTTATGATCCCACCTTCCCCAATGAATAAAAATTTAGTTTTGAGATACCTTCGTGAAATATTGAATTATCAAGATGAAGACTTCGTGAAGATGCTCACTTTGATGGATGTGAAAGTCACTTTTGAGGAGCTTTCCTCATGGCTCAAGGCTGAAGGCGAAGAGGGGTATATTGAGTTAAGCGATAAAATGCTCGCGTTTTTTTTAGAGTCCTTGATCCTCCTCAAGCGTGGAAAGGGCGATGCTGTTGAGCCGCGACCCTTGGAGCTGCCTGTCACGAATAATCTCGTGCTTAAAAAATTACGAATCGCTTTTGAGTTAAAAGAAGAAGACATCGTGAATGTGATGGCAAAATCCGCTCAGAGCGTTTCTCCTAAAGAGTGGAGTCCTTATTTTAGAAGTAAAAAGCATAAGCATTTTCGCAAATGCCCAGATGCTTTTTTAGAAGCGTTTTTAAAGGGGTTAGTGCCATGAGTTCTTTTTACGATTTCAAATTACTGTCTTCTCTTCTTGCGACCTTAAAAGAGAAAGAATTTAAAACACCTACAGAAATTCAAGCGAAAGCGATTCCTGCTCTTTTAGATGGGCGCTCTCTTGTGGGAATTGCGGAAACAGGAAGTGGAAAAACGCTTTCTTATGCGCTTCCTCTTTTACATCATGTCAAAAATTACGAGACTGAAGAAGCTGCAATTTCAGTCAGTGGGCAACCTCGAGCTGTTGTGGTTGTTCCTACACGTGAATTAGGCGAGCAGGTTGCTAAAGTTTTTAAGATCTTTACTCATCAGACAAGACTCAGAGTACGAACTTTACTCGGGGGAACAGCGTTAGATGTTGCGAAAAGAAATGTGTCGGGTCCTTTAGAAATCTTGGTGGCGACTCCCGGGCGTCTTGTTCAGTTGATGGATCGGTCACTTGTAAAGTTAGGCGATACGCGAATCTTGGTTTTTGATGAAGCGGATCAAATGCTCGATCAAGGTTTTATCAATGACGCTCATCGAATTGTAAAAGAAACGAGGCCTGATCGACAAATGATTTTGTTTTCGGCCACAATCTCTTCGTCTGTTGAAAAATTAATTCAAGGTCTTTTCTCTGATGCAGAAGTGATTCGTAGCCAAGGAAGTCGCAAGACAGTCCCCACTTTAACAACTGAAAATAAAGCGATTAAAGATGGAAGGCGATTCCCTATTCTTGAAAAAATTCTTGCTCAAGAGGTTGAGGGTGGAACCATTATTTTTACAAATACACGTGAACAATGCGACAAGTTGGCGGATGAGTTGAGCGAGACTGGAATCAGTTGCACCATTTATCGCGGAGAAATGGATAAGATTGAGCGGCGCTCAAACTTAAGAGCATTTCGTGAGGGAAGAGTGTCTTTGCTTATCTCTACGGATTTGGCTTCAAGGGGATTGGATGTGGAGCATGTAGGTCGGGTGATCAACTATCATCTGCCTCAGCAAATTGAAAATTACATCCATCGAGTGGGTCGTACGGCACGTGCGGGTCGCAAGGGTCTTGTTATAAATTTTGTGACCGAACGTGACCGACCCTTAATGGATGAAGTCAAAAAACTTTAAAATCTAAAAAATAATTTTTGCAGAATCGTAGAGCTTTCTTAACGTGAGTGCGTTGTGATACGCATCTTTTAAATCAACCAGAAGCTTTTCTTTTTTTAAAACGGCGTTTGAGAAGTTTTCAATTTCTGTGTGATAGGGGTCTCTTGGCTCGTGGACGTCAATTTTAATCGTTCCGTTTGGAAGATGGAGTGAGAAACTTTCGTCGATCAAAGGTTTAAAAGGCTTGGGGATTTTTATTTCTCCCTTGGTTCCTTTGATCGTCATAAATTCGTATCGTGTTTTGTGATAGCTGCAAGTAAAAGTGGCTTTTGCTTTTTTAAACTTAAGAGTACCTGTGAAATCTATGTCGACTCCTTTTGGAGAAAGGAACATATTTCCAGAGACTGATTGAGGTTCCTCGCTCATTAGATAACGAATCAGGTTTACTTCATAGCAGCCAAGGTCCCACAAGCATCCGCCCCCGTTGGGATTATCGAATCGAATGTTGGGTCCCTCACTCAGAGAAATATTAAAAATAGAATCGATTGTTTTGATTTTTCCAATGACTCCACTTTCAATGATTTCTTTAATTTTTTGCGTGTGCTTGTGATGGCGATACATAAATCCCTCGCCCACAATAACTTTATTTTTTTTAGCAAGAGCTATGATTTTACGAACTTCTTTTGGGTCAGTTGCAAAAGGTTTTTCGCAAAGAACGTGTTTGCCATTTTGAATGGCTTTGAGAGTCCATTCCGTATGCATGTGATTGGGAAGGGCGTTGTAGATAATGTCGACTTTTGGATCTTCTAAAAGCTCTTCGTAGCTCCCAAAAGCTTTTTGAAGTTTCCATTCCTTTTGATAGGCTTTTGCTTTTGCAAGATCTCGGCTGCCGACTGCGTATGCAAGATGGATGTCTTTTAGCCACGGGATAATTTTAGAGTTAATCCGAGCGGTGCTTAAGAAGCCCCAATTTAAAGGTTTCATTTTTTAACTTTCACTTTTTAACTTTCATTTTTAACTTCCACTTGCTTTGGGGTCGAAGGCTCTTCTCAATCCGTTTCCAAGGAGAGTCAAAAAGACAAGTGTGATGAAGAGAAAGAGGGAAGGATAAACAGCAAGCCACCATGCGATGGTGATGTTTTGTTTGGCTTGAGAAAGAAGTTCTCCCCAGCTTGGAGTCGGCGCTTGCAAGCCAAAACCAAGATAATCCAACGCAGAAAGACCTGCGATGTTTCCTGCAATCATGAATGGCGAAAAGGTGATGATCGGGGTCATCGCATTGGGGAGAATATGAACAAAAATGATTCTTGGGTCAGAGACGCCTTGAGCTTGGGCAAATTCCACAAAGGGAAGATTGCGAAGTCTTAGGAATTCGCCTCGGACATATCGCGAAAGGCGCATCCACCCAAAGATTGTTGAGATAAAAACAAGAAGCAAAAGGTTGGGTTGAAACACTGAAACTAAAATCAACAAGATCATAAAGGTGGGAACAGTTTCTAAGACTTCTATAATTCTTTGTCCGAACAAATCAATCTTGCCTCCGTAATAACCCATGAGGCCGCCAAAAAAGATAGCGAGAACGCTGCAAATCACCCACACGAGAAGCGCATAGACCATTGAATAGCGAAATCCATAGAGTAATCGCGAAAGGACGTCTCTTCCTCGATCATCTGTTCCAAAAATATTTTGAGCGGTGGGCTCAGATGGGTATCGAGCAATAGAATTATTTGTCTCAAAAGGAGTCCATTGAATCACAGGCCAGATAACGGAGTCTGCTTTCGCCGCGATTTTTTTGTAATCGACGTAGACTTCATCTTCAGCAGAGTTGAATTCACTGGGTTGGTAATTTTTAAAAATGGGGAAGAAGCTTTTGTTTTGGTACTTTAAGTAAAGGGGTTTGTCGTTCGACCAGAGTTCAGCAGTGAAGCTCACGAGACAGAGAATAAATAAAATAACAAAACAAAAAAGAGAAAGTTTTTCTCTTTTGAAGGAATCCCAGCGGCGAGTCGTTAATTCTAGTTTTTGGCTCATACTTATTTGTAGTCAATTCTTGGGTCGACCCACACGTAGATGAGGTCGCTTAAAAAGTTTCCAAACAAAATGATCATGGCGTCGATAAAGGTAATCGCCATAATCACGTTATAGTCTCTTTGCTTAAGGGCGTTGAAGCTTAAAAGTCCAATCCCATCGAGTTGAAAAATTTGTTCAATCAAGATGCTTCCCGCAAAAAAGATTCCCAAAATTCCACCTAAACCAGTGGCAATAGGAATAAAAGCGTTGCGAAGCGCATGCTTGTAGAAAACGGGTTCGTCAGCCAATCCTTTTGCTTTTGCTGTACGAATATAATCCTTTTTAGTTTCCTCAAGCATAGAGTTACGCATGAGAAGAGTAAGTGTGGTGAAGCTTCCAATCATGTAGCAAAGACCGGGCAAAATAAAATGATAGGCTCGATCAAGAATTTTTGCGACAAAAGACAGGTCGTCATAATTGTCAGAGGTGACTCCTCCTAAAGGGAACCAGTCAAAGTAAGTGCCGCCTGCAAAAAAAACGACAAGAAGGATGGCGAGCATAAATTCAGGTACGGAATAAAGGATTCCTAAAAAAACATTGGCCGCTTTATCGAAAAAGGTATTTTCTCGAAGAGCCATCTTAATTCCAAGTGGAATGCAGATAAGATAGGTCAAGAAAAACGAGACAAAGCCAAATTCGATCGAGATAGGAAGTTTTCTGAGGATGACATCCAAGACGGGTTCTTCAAAAGTAAAAGAATTTCCAAAGTCTAAAGTGCAAAGACGCTTAATCCAAATGAAGTAGCGAATGTGCAAGGGTTTATCGAGGCCATATTGTTTTTTGAGAGAATCGAGAATCTCTTGATTGACGAAGCCTCCGCCGGCTTTTGCCTCGCCGTTTCCGGCAAAGCGCATTTGTTGAATTTTTTGTTCAACAGGGCTTCC
>CANIGN010000033.1 GCA_947467125.1 Bacteriovoracaceae bacterium
AACGATGCGGATCTTAGAAAAATGATCGATGCTCCTGTTATGGGAAGCGAAGCGCGCAAAACATGGCAAGCTCAATGGCCTGCTGTTGAATATGCGCCCATTCCGATTGGAAAAGCAAAAGTTGTGCGCGAAGGAAGCGACGCTGCTGTCATCACCTACAGTCGCCACGTGCATATGGCGCGCGAAGTAGCGAACGAACTCGCAGCGGAAGGCAAAGGCGAAGTTCGAGTGATCGACTTGCGCTCGCTCCATCCTTACGATTGGGAATGCATTTCTCAAGCGGTGAAAGATACAGGCGGAAAAGTTTTATTCGTGAATGAAGACACTGAAGTTACAAACTTTGCAGAACACTTGTTACGAAGAACAATCGAAGAACATTTTTATGAATTGCGCTCGCGTCCACGCGTGTGCTTAGCAAAACATCTTCCGGGTGTGGGACTTTCTCCCACCCTTGAAGAAGCAACAGTCCCCCAAAAAAGCGATATCAGGCGTGAGCTAGAAGCCATGCTCGATGAGAGATTTTAGAAAATAAAGTTTTAGAAAATACTGAAGGAGTGATTTATGAATTTTGAAGTTCCAGAACTAGGCGAAGGCGTACAAGAAGGCGAACTTATCGCATGGAAAGTAAAAGTGGGCGACAGCGTAAGCATGGACCAACCCTTACTCGAAGTGATGACCGACAAAGCAACTGTTGAAATCCCAAGCCCTGTTGCGGGAACCATCAAAGAAATCAAAGCAGCCGAGGGCGATCGACTAAAGATTGGCCAAGTTATTTTGGTGATTGAAGAAGGCGCCAAAGCAAGTGCCGCAGCTTCAGCACCCGCTCCAGCTGCTCCTTCTGCTCCAGCAGCCGCTCCTATTGCAAATCCCGCAGCTCATCAGCAGGTTCACGCAAAGGCAGAAGCAGCGAATACATCTTTAGCTTCAAACATTGCATCAAATGTCGCTTCAAATAATGGCGGATCTTATTCAGGTGATTTTCAAAAATCATTTGATAGCTCAAACGTTCCCGCGTCTCCCTATGTGCGATCACTCGCTGCAAAAGCAGGCGTTGATATTCGCCAAGTCAAAGGCAGCGGACCAATGGCCGGTAACGTTGCACGCGTTCTTGAAGAAGACGTCCTTCGCTTTATCGATACGCAAGGTCGTGCCGCAACAACAAGCGGAGCTTCTCAAGCAAGTTCTTCCGTGAGTAGCGGCGGACTTCAGCGCGTGGAAGCTCCTCGCGCGACTACAAGCAGCGGCTCTCTCACAAAAGTGGCTCCTGCTCCTACAAAGCAACTTCCTGTAAATGATTTTAATTTTGAAGAAGTTGTTGAGCGTAAACCTCTACGTGGATTGAGAAGAGTTATCTCTCAAGCGATGGTGCGCAGTAAATTCACAGCTCCTCACTTTTCTTATGTCGATGAATTCGAATGCACAAGCCTCATGGCGTTGCGCGAAGAAATCAAAAAGAGCGCAGAATCTTACGGAATTAAATTTTCTTATCTGCCTTTCATTGTGAAAGCTGTTGTGGCTGCTTTGAAGGAATTCCCTCAAGTAAACGCAAGCCTTGAAGAAAAAGATGGCAATGCGGAATTGATTTACAAGAAATTTTATCACATCGGAATTGCGGTCTCGACTGAGAATGGACTCATCGTGCCTGTGATCAAACATGCTGATAAAAAATCCTTGCTTCAAATCGCTCATGAAATTCAAACTCTCTCCGAAAAAACTCGCAGTGGAAAAGCAACCGCTGAAGAATTAAAAGGCTCTACGTTCTCGATCACTTCCATGGGAAATATCGGTGGAACGTTTGCCACTCCAATCATCAACTATCCAGAAGTAGCGATTATGGGTGTTTACAAAATCCAACAAAAACCTGTTGTGAAAAACGGCCAGGTTGTTGTGGGCAACACCATGAACCTTTCTTTGAGTTGTGATCACCGCGTAGTGGATGGTGCTGTTGCCGGACAATTCTGCAACGCTGTGATTGATCGCCTTGCGCATCCTTCGAAACTTATGTTGGAGATGATATGAACTTTGACGTTGTCGTGATTGGTGGTGGCCCGGGCGGCTACGTGGCTGCCATTCGTGCAGCTCAAGAGGGCTTTAAAACAGCTCTCATTGAACAACACAAACTGGGCGGAGAGTGCCTCAACTACGGATGTATTCCCTCAAAGGCTCTCATTTCTGCAGGTCATGTGATCGACAAAATTTCTCATGCCTCCACTATGGGAATCAACGTGCAAGGCATGAGCGTGGATCTTGCAAAACTTGTCGACTGGAAAGCGTCGATTGTAAAATCACTCACAGGTGGCATTGGGCAACTTCTCAAAGCCAACGGAGTGACTCACATTCCAGGCACTGCCAAATTTGAAAAAGTCGAAGGCGGACAAAAAGTTATTTCCGTGAGCGGCGAAAAACCTTCTCAAGTAACCGCTTCAAAAGTGATCATTGCAAGTGGATCAGAAACGGTTCAATTGCCTTTTCTTAAAATTGATGGGCAAAGCGTACTTGGTTCAAAAGAAGCTTTGGACGTCAAGAAAATCCCCGAGTCGATCACAGTTGTGGGCGGCGGATTTATTGGTCTTGAAATTGGAACTTTCTTTTCAAAGCTTGGAACAAAAGTCACTGTTGTCGAAGCCACTGAGCAACTTCTTCCTGGAACTGACAAAGAGTGCGTGGAAGTTGTCTTTAAAAAATTAAAGAAAAAAGGCATCGAGCTTTTACTCAAAACAAAAGCAAAAGATTTCAAAAAAGTGGGAACAAAAGCTGAACTCACTGTTGAAACAGCAGACGGACAAAGCAAGAAAATTCTCTCTGACTGGATTCTTTTAACGGTCGGAAGAAAACCTCGCTCCAAAGATTTGGGACTCGAGAAAATTGGCGTTCAAGCAAACGAGCGCGGATTTATTCCCGTGAACAATCATCTTCTTACAAGTTGCCCCGGTGTGTACGCGATTGGCGACGTGATCGGTGGCCCTATGCTTGCGCACAAAGCGAGCAAAGAGGGATTGGTAGCTGTGGAGCACATGAAAAACCCAAGCACCACGATCGACATCAAAGCGTTGCCATGGGCGATCTTTGTGGATCCAGAAATTGCCGTTGTCGGACACAGCGAAGAAAGCGCTCGCGCGGCGGGATGGAATCCTGTCACAGGTAAGTGCCCATTCGTAGCGAACGGACGCGCTCTCACCACAGGTGAAGCCGAAGGTTTTGCAAAAATAATTGTCGATCGCGACTCAGATCGCATTTTGGGCGCCACAATGGTGGGCCCTGATGTTTCAAATTTAATTATGGAAGTCGCTGTGGCGATTGAAATGGGCGCAACGTCTCACGACTTGGCACTCACGGTTCACGCTCACCCCACACTTCCCGAAACTTTGATGGAAGCGGCAGAGGCCGTGCATGGAAGAGCGATTCACTTTTTTCAACGCAAGCCCAGCACTCCAACAGCTACAAGCGCTTCGGTTAAAAGCTAAAGAAGATTATGAACTTTGTTGATTGGGGTCGTATTGATTATTCAGAGGCTCTGATCAAACAAAAAGAATTACTCAAACAGCGGCAGGAAAATCTGATCGAAGATACTTTTGTCTTCTGTGAGCATCCTGCCGTGATTACTCTCGGTAGAGGCAAGCCTAAGCCTGGCGAACTCCCTTTTTTTGCTCCTCCGCATATTCCTACAGTCAACGTAGAACGCGGTGGCCTTGCAACCTACCATGGACCCGGACAACTTGTGTGCTATCCGATTGTGCGACTAGCACCTAAGAATGAAACAAATTTCCCCGGTGGAATTGTTTGCTTTATTCGCTTACTCGAAAACTGGATGATCAACGTTCTCAAAAAATATGATGTTCCCGCTTGGTCGATCGATGGAAAAACGGGCGTATGGGTAGGCGAAAAAGTAGGAGATAAAAGCAGCTCTCGAAAAATCGCAAGCATTGGAGTGGCTGTGAGCCATTGGGTGACTTATCACGGACTTGCTTTTAATTTTGAGACGGGAAAAAACATCTGGACGAGTTTCAATCCCTGCGGCCTTGCAGGAGATTTGATGACAGACCTTAAAAGTGAACTGACGCTTAATTCTCAACTAAAAAATCTCGAAAAACTAAGTTACGAAAAACTTAAATTAGAATTCATTGAAATCTTTTCTTCTTCAATCACTTGTTGAACCTTACTTTTCCTCTTCTTTTATCTGCTCTGCTTTCTTCTTCTCAACCTCATTTTGGTTTTCGCTTTCTTTCTCTTTTTCTTTTGTATAAGTCACAGTACCTTTCTTCAAAATAGATATAACTCCTTTGAAGGGGCCCTCAATACTTGCTCTCACTTCAGGGGGAAGCATCATACCCGCCACTCCCGCAACAATACTCTTCGCAACACAGGAACGATAATTTGCCACAAGCTGTGGCTGCGAAGAGGCTTGAGTGAATTCATTAGGACAAGAGACATCGAATCTTGAATTGTTTTTCTTAAACCTTTGATTACTTAATTGATTTAAATCTTTCGAGCAGTGATTGTAAGCCTCTACCCCATTCTTTCCTAAAGTGTACAAATCAAGTCCCAAGATAGATCTACTTGCAAGACGTGCTTTTTGCGAAAGATTTACAGCCGCATCTATGATAGCTCCGTTATCCGCAACACTTGGAAGTAAAACAGAAGTTTTTATGAATGAGGCTGCAGCCCTCGTATACGAGGCATATGTACTTACACCAAAAGTTAAGACCGTTAAGGCCGTTCCCACAGCAAAATCACCGATGGCTTCATCCTGATTCTGTTTTACTTCTCTGATTTTCTGACGACACTCTACCGCTCCAAGATAAGCTTGAATTTGTCCATCCTCACGAGAAAGACTCTCTCCATTTTTGAAATCTTCTACATGAAGAGAAGGCGTCTTTTTTAAAAGATCATCAAAATCTCTGCACCCTCCCACTCCATTCATGCACTGAACGCCTCCATGAAAGCTCTTAAATTGCTCAAGGATTTTTTCTCGGCTTTTTTCAAGCTGTTGTTGAATAGCTTCCTTAAAATTTTGCTTGGAAAGATCAATTGTTTGATTAAAAACTTTTCCGCTTAAAAGCGGATAAATTGATTCAAGAGCCTTAATTTTTGCTTCATATTCGACAGCTTTCTTTTCTCGATCTGTATTGGCTAAAATTTGAGTCGGATTTGGAACATAGGCTTGTCCCATGCTCATACTCGATAAAGCATTTGCAGACCTTAAATCGCTAACCTCTTTTTTGAGCGCTAGATATTGGGGATAAACAGCTTGCAATTCACTTGCTTGAATATCCAGCCCCCCTTGAGGCTGACAAGCCTTAAGTTTTTGGCATCCCTCTAAAACATGAGACATATCATCTTTATCGCAATCAACATCTTGAAGAGAGCTTTTACCCAAAAGTGAATCAATAGCGACCATGCTTTCGAGAGAAGCTAGTGATGCTACTTTTAGACGAGCCATATTTGAATGATATTCTGCTACTAAAAGCTTTCTTCTTTCAGGGTCTTTGACAGAATTTATGCATTTTTCTGAAAGACTTTTTTCGCTATCTCCCAAACTTGTCATAGGATGATGAGCAAGGCGCTTAGAAATTTCTATTATATCTGGAGTGTCGACCAATTTCGAAAGCGCATTTGAACAATATTGGTCCGAACTTCCTTCTTTTTTCCCGCGCCAATTCCTAAGATACACTTTTGCATCTTCCTCTGTTTTTTTAATAAGCTCATAAGGACACGAGTCCCAAGCCATGCTTTGATTTTTTAAATACTCCCCCTCTTCTTCTGCAGAAAGTTTGATTCTCAATTGATGGGAGTCTTCAAACGTAGGATGGACAATTTTTGCAAAAGATAGTCTTTCCCCAAAAAAGTTAGACTGAAAAAAGAATCCCCAAAATAGAAGGAGAAAAGCGAGCTTGTACACCCAACAATGTTTCGTAATTTAAGCACGAAAGCTTTAAATCAAATTGTTAAGCTTGGGTTAATTATTTTTGTGTTTTAAAAAAATCTTCAATATCTCTTTTTAAACTTTTATTAGGGTCTCTGTGCGCCATATTATCTTCACTAAGCTGATACAAAACTCTTTGCTGACGCCGAACCCTTTCTAGTTTCGCAGGATCCTTAAAAACGCTTGGATCTCTAGCTTGCTTTTCTAAATTTTGTAGGAATTCGCCACCCCAACCTTGAATTTCGCCCTCGGCAGGCATTCGATTATATTTTTTCTTGGCTTCTGCTACCATTTTCAGCCTCATCGCTTCTTTTAAAAGTGCATCATCTTTAGCTTGCGCAGCTATTTCCACAACTGAATTAACATTTCCCAAGTTATCTCTGATAAGTGGGTTTTTAATAAATTCAGGATCTACTTCTTTCAATTTACCTAAAGCATGTTGAGCAACATCGACAGATGCGCCACCACCATTATTCCGTGAAGTATCAGATGCAAGTCTTGCAAAAGATAATTTCTCGTTTAATCCCTTTTGCGTATCCATTTTTTGTAAATGACCGAGCGTCTCAGCAGAAGCATTCGCAGGAGGCTTGGGCTTAGGTGGAGTCAAAGCGGTTTGCGGAGGCGAAACTTCGGGAGTTTTTGAAGGAGCCGTCACAGAAGGAGCCGCGCTTTGAGTTTGTGTTGCGACTGTTGCCTTGGGTGCAGGAGCACTCACAGCTGGTGCAGGATTAGAAACGGGCGCTGGAGTTGATGTTACCGCACGAACTACAGGCTCTTGTGCTGTAGGTTTTATGCTACTATTTTCGGCAACTTTTGCTTCATATTTTTTTACATAATCAGCAATCGATGGATATTCCTCTATGAGAGCTTTTTTTCTTAGCTCTGCCGCCTCCAGTTTTTTTCCAGTCATCTTAGCCATAGAAACACCAGAAGCCTCAATATCTTCAAAACGATAAATGTATGAAGCTGCTTCAGCCTCATTCATTTTAAGATGTTTATTCTTAGCCAAAAACTCTTGAACATATGCTCTTGTTGTTTCATTAACTAATCTACGATCTCCAGCAAAAGAAGCAATCTCTCTTAATTCTTTCACTCTATTATCTCCAGGTCGACTCATGATATTAGAAATTTCTGAGTTTTCTTTGAGATTACTCAAGGCTCTTTGAGCAACTTCTTCTGGCTGCAAATTTCCTGCCTTCAAAGCTCTCTCTATCTCAGACTTTGCTATACCTAGTTTATAAGAAGGGTCTGTCGTCTTAGACATCTTTTCAGACATAGCCTCAATCACAGTTTTTTCTTGAGGCTTCAATAAAGAGTCATATGAAACATTTGAACTAGCCTCTCCCAAAACGCCATTTGCCACCATACCCTTCATTTTCACTCTCTCACTTGCTAAAGCGTTTCTTGCAGGTCCATCCATGTTTTGGTAACCGGGATACATGACTTCCATACCCGCTGTGATTTTCTTTTGCAGCTCGTCGGTTGATCCTTCCAGAGTTTTACTAAATCTAGGATCAGAGTGGAGTTTCATTAAATCTTGTACTCTTGGATCGCTTGAAGCAAGCCCCATCTCTTTTGCTATTTTTGCAGATCGATCCACATCTGAAAGATTCATATTTTCTGCAATTTGCAATTTTTTCTCAGGAGACATGTCCAAAACTCGCGCTTCAGCATCTCGATGACTCGAAGCCAACCCTCTCACCTCAGAAGAAGCTTCTTTCTCGAGAACAGCCCCTTCTCGGGCCAAGCTCTTCTCGGCACTTAGAGCCCCTTTTTCTGCAGAGCCCAACACGTTCTTTGCACCCGCTACTGCACCAGGCACAAGGGGCAAGCCATTTGTCACACCCTGAAGTAAGACTTGAGCTACACATGCTCGATAATCTGCAGAGAGCTGAGGAATAGCTGAAGATCCAGAATCAGAAGG
This sequence comes from Bacteriovoracaceae bacterium, assembly GCA_947467125.1. Taxonomy (GTDB): domain Bacteria; phylum Bdellovibrionota; class UBA2428; order UBA2428; family UBA2428; genus CANIGN01. The sequence continues at coordinate 7,848 of CANIGN010000033.1, forward strand.
ACACGAAGATTCTGTCTTAGAGCTATCGTTTTTAGGTTGCGCACCCGAAAGTTGATTTAACGATTTTGAGCAATGCTCATAGGCTTCTTTTCCTCCTTGCCCCAAAGAAATCAAATCAACTCCAACGAGTGCATTACTCGCCATTCTTGCTCGACTTCCAAATTGAGCTGCCTGAGCAGCTGTCTTCGCTGAAGTGGACGCCAACTTAGCCGTTGCCGCAACAGATCCCAATCCCATAGTTCCAACGGTTAAAGCAGTTCCTAAAGCTAAATCCTTTAAAGCCTCATTTTGATTCTCGTGAACTTCTCTAATCTTCTGGCGACACTCCACAGCGCCCAGATAAGCTTGAACATGCGAATCCTCTACCGACAAACCCTCTCCTCTTTTAAAAGCTTGAATGTTTAACGGAGGAGCAGACTTCATTGTTTTATCAAAATGATCACACGAACCACCCTTGCCGCTCATGCAACGAATTCCCTTTTGGTAATCATTAAATTGCTCTGAGATTTTTTCACGACTTTTTTCAAGCTGAGACCTAAGAGCTTCTTGAAAATTTTGTTTTGAAGTTTCAAACGTGGATTTAAACCCTTTACCCGTCAAGGCGGGATACATAGCCTCAAGAGCTAAAATCTTTTTCTGATTTTCAGAACTTTTATCTGACCGCTCTTTCATGGCCGATATCTGAGCAGGATTTGAGACATATCCTGGCCCCATACTCATTGCTGATAAAGCGTTCGAAGAATTTAAGTTACTCACTTCTTTTTTGAGAGCTATGTATTGCGGATAAATATCTTGTATTTCTTTAGCCTGTTGCTCCAAGCCTCCACGAGCCTGACAACTTTTTAGCTTTTTGCAATTAGCTTCCATACGCGGCATCCCACTCTGAGAGCAATCCACATCTTGAAGTGAGTTTTTCCCTAAAAGAGAATCAATTGCTGCCATACTTTCGAGGGATGAAATAGAAGCGACTTTCAACCGAGCCGTATTCGAATGATATTCAGCTACCAAAAGTTTTTTTCGCTCTGGATCTTGAACCGAACTTAAACAACTTTCAGAAAGTGATTCGCCTTTATCCCCAAAGCTTGTCATTGGATGAGACGCCAATCGCTTAGAAAGCTCTGCTGCGTCCGGTGTATCTGTGAGTTTTGAAAGAGCATTTGAGCAGTAATCATCAGAACTTCCTGATTTTTTACCAACCCAATTTCTGATTCCTATTTTTGAATCTTCTTTTACTTTCTCTAAGAGATAACTCGGGCAACCATTAGATGCTGAGACATTTTTTGAGTCTTTCCAAAAATCACTTGCATGAGAAGAAGCTTCACCATTAGCTTCTGGCGCACTTCCGTCACCATGACTATGCCCATGAGAAGCACCCACTTCATTTTGAATTAAACTTTTTGAAAAAGAAAAATCCTGAAAAAATATGCTTGTTATTAAAAATACTCCAAAAAACCTTGGAGAGAACAAAGCTTTTAACACTTAATCTTTTCGTACGAAGATAAAAAAGCCTTAAAACATTAATGGTTAAACTTAAGTTAATTGACCTTTAGGATACTCATAAAACTTAACCAAAATCACCTTGCTCGATTTGAGTTTTTCCATCTTGAAGATGATAAATTTTTGCATACTTTTTTAGTTTTAAATTAATAATCAAAACAGAATCCAAAGAAGGTTTTGCTCGAAGACTAAACTCGTAGGCTATACGGTGAATGGCTTGTGGGTAGAAGTCACCCTCATGCATTCCTTCATTTACAAAATACTCAGGAATTTCGCCCTCAATAAACAAAACAACATTCAACTCCACTCGCTCAGTCAAACGAGTCAAAGCAAAGTCTGCCTTTCGAAAAGCCGACTTCAATCCCGTCACAACATTATAGCTTGAACCAACTCGCTTCACTTCACGATAAGCAAGAACCTTTCCTGTTTCCGGGTCACTTAAGCGCAGGTCCATACTCTTACTCGCGTACTTATCATCTAAGCGCGAAAAGAATCCGCGTGCTGGCTCAAAGGCAACCTTTACATTCATCGAACGCAACACACTCAACGCGTAAGCTCCCTCATACAATCTATAATTGAGTTCAATAGGTCGATTGGTTGATAAAAATTTAATCCAAGAACCGTAATTTTCAATTCCAACACTTTGATCGTATCTTTCGAGAGAAGCGAATATTTTTTCTGCCCACGCCTTTTTAGCAGGATTCACCAATATTCTAAGAATGGTCGCATAACTTTCTTGAAGCTCGGAATTTTCTAAAATAACTCGAGGGTCTTTTGCAAAATTAAATTGAAGTTGCTCAGGAACGCCTTCTGTTTCATGAGCCTTTTCTTGAACAAGCTTCTTTTTTGCGTAGTCGACATTAAAAACTGCACTTCGATCAAAATCCAACATCAAGTCTTCAAAGCGATGCAAAACCTTGTTAGGGACAAAGGGAGACAAGTAAATTTCGCTGATTTTTTGATTCAGTAACTCCCGACAACCCGTGGAAGCCTCAAGGTATCCCGATAAAAGAAGAGCTACAAAACAGGCTCCAAAGCGCTTGAACATCATCTTTAAACGTTCGTTTGATCGAACTAAGAGCGTTCAAACACACCGAACACCTTGCCTCAATCAATAAAAAATTTGATGTCGCAAGGCAAAAAACTTCATAGATACAACCGTTTAAAGGCTCCGAACGCTTCCTCTCTAAAAGAGGCTTGTCAAAGGTTAAGAATGTGGCTTTTATAGAAGCGTGCTCTCTAAAGAAGCGTCTCTCATAAGAGACATGTTTAACTCGGTCGCGGAAAGCTACGATTCTGCCAATGATCTTTTGTCTTTGGGCATGCATAGAGTCTGGAAAAAGAATTTTGTAAACGGAATATCACCAGACACAAAAGTATTTTTCGAAATCCTTGATTGCGCAACAGGCACTGGAGACATCGCAATTGAACTTCAACGCTGCTACAGAAGAGCCAAAGTCACAGGCATTGATTTTAGCGAAAAAATGCTCGATCAAGCTCCCGCAAAAGCTGAAAAAGCTGGCTTCAAGAAAATTCGTTTTTTAGCGGCAGATATTTTAAAGCTTCCTTTCTCAGATAATAGCTTTGATCACATCACAATTAGCTTCGGCATTCGCAACGTTGAAAATCTCTTAGCTGCGATCGCGGAATTTGAACGGGTCTTAAAACCCAATGGCCAATTACATGTTCTTGAGTTTGGTCAGCCACAAAATCAAATTTGGTCAAAAGTTTATGGTATTTATCACCGCAAACTTTTACCTTTTCTTGGCGGACTCATTAGCGGAAACCAAGAAGCCTATAGTTACCTGAATAAAAGTTCTGAAGAATTTCCTTCCGGAAAAGAATTCGTGAAACAGTTTTCTTCCACAGCATGGAAAGAATTAGAAATGACGTCTCTCTTAGGAAGCGTCGCCTACATCTATCGTTTACAAAAAAACTAAAGCTGATTTAATCGACGCATCAAAATTTGATCCGCAAGAACAAGCCACGCCATAGCCTCAAACACAACCAAAGCACGCAGAAGAATACACGGATCATGGCGACCTTGCTTGGCAACGTCCAACACAGAGCTCGTGGGCTTTACGGCAATTCGAAACAAAACATCCTCACCCGTAGTGATTCCGCCACGAATACCCCCATAAGGATTGCTTTCATTATTTTGAACAGAGTGAAAGATACTTCCCTCAGCAAGTGCTGACTCAAAGCCTGCTCCTAGCTCAACACCTACTACCGCACCGACAGACATCAACGCCTTAGCCATTTCGGATTTGAATTTCAAAAATATGGGCTCACCCAAACTTTGCGGAGGATGAGAAATCTTCAAAGCAGCTATACCCCCGTAACTTTTGCCTTCTTTTTTTGCGTCCATCAAAAGATTGGAAAGTTTTTCATCAAATGATTCTTCATGGGACTTCAACACTCCCACACTTTCAATTTGAGCATCGACCCGAAGTTCGGGATAGAGCTGCGTACAAAACATTTTGGCCACAGAACCCGCCAAGACTCGCGCAAGTGTTTCGCGACCGGAGGCTCGCCCACCCCCACGATGATCGGAGTGCGAAAACTTACTCAACCACAGATCATCGGCATGACCCTGACGAAATCCATTTTTTTTAAGAGCTTCATAATCTTCGCTTTTTTGATCTTTGTTTTGAACGACAATCGCAATGGGAGTTCCCAAGGTTTTATTTTCAAACACGCCACTCATGATTTGAGGCGCATCCGTTTCGTTACGAGCACTCACCAAACTAGACGACCCAGGTCTTCGACGATTCAAGAAATCCTGCATGATTTCTTCTTTGAAAACAACTCCCGCAGGACATCCGTCGATCACTGCACCCATTGCGGGGCCATGACTTTCGCCAAACGATGTCAGGCTAAAGACATTACCAAAAGAGTTGGATCGAAGTGACATATCGAGCGTCTGATCATAGCAGAATGCAAAACTAAGAGCGAAGAATCTTTAAAGCTCATCCCAAAGCTGTTGCTGGGCACGAGCTTGAATTTCAAAAAATTCGAGCCCACTAAGGTATGGAATTTTTTGATC
>CANIGN010000034.1 GCA_947467125.1 Bacteriovoracaceae bacterium
AAAGAAAAACTTCAAGCCTTTTTTGCTGCAAAAAAACCAATTGGGGCAGTTTGTATTGCTCCTGCAATTATCGCCCTCGCCTTTCCTGAAAAGAATTTTAGATTAACTGTTGGCGCAGAGGGCGAAGTCGCACAATCAATTGAAAAGCTTGGACACAAACACATCATCACTTCTGCGAGTGAATGCTGTAGTGATGAGAAAAATAAAATTTTTACAACTCCTGCGTACATGTACGACAACGCTAACTTGAGTGATATTTTTGAAGGCATTCGCAAACTCGTGAGCGAGGTTACAAACGCCTTCAAGAAATAATTTTTACAATAAATTCTGGACGCATTTCGCTAAGCTTGGCTCGTAAGTATAGCCTACATCTTTACATGTTTGAGATGCTTTATACTCTGTACGATAACCTTCTGCGCTTAAAGAACCCAAGAACCATCCGCTATCCACTTCAACTGCACAAGGAAGACCGTTTGCGGCAGGAACAGGATTGTTACACACTTTTTGTATAAATTGAGTTTGCGTATCACTTCCGAAGTAAACAACATTCTCCGCACTCCACGCTCCATCACCTGAATGTAAGAGCTGATAAGTGAAACTCGAAATATCACCACACAGATAGCTGTAAGTACTGTCGCAACCTTTAGCTTCAATTTTCACATCGCTCGTTAAATAGTTTGCGTTATAAAGAGTGTAAACATAGCTCAAGTTATTTGAATAATTTGTAGAACTGCAACGCTGCCAAGAACCTACCGATACAGCACCGTTAAGTCCCTTTGCCGTTACTCGACAGTATGGAATGGTCGAATGAGACTGAACTCCGTTCGTATCCACATATGGATTTGAACATTTTAAATAAACTGAAGTCGATGCAGTGTCTGTTCTGTAATAATTCTGTCCGGCTACAGGCAAGATCGAACAACTTGGAGCAGGGCTAGGATTTGGACCAGGGAAGATTAAAGAAGACTGAGTAGAACTACGATTCACATTATCGAAAGCAGTAATGTCGATTCGATAATCGTTTTCTGGACTAAAATTTCTTGAACCAAACTTCAACTGATTGGAACCCACAACAACATCCACGTCCGTTAATTCAGAAAGAACAATTCCCTTTGCACTTCCATCACGAAGAACTTGATAAACATTGTAACTCACACCAGAGCGCAAGCCACTTCCTGGAGTCGGATCAGAATCAACGTAAGTTAAAAGAACATCATTTGTAGAAGCATAAACATCGATATGACTAATAACAGGGTCAACCGTATCAACCTTATAAGTATCCTGAGCGCTTGAACTTGCAAGCACAGCTGAAGAAGCCGCTTTGTCTTTCGCACTCACGTTTACTTGAATCACATCACCTGAAGAATAGAAACTTGAAGGCAATTGAGTTGAAAAACTCCCCGTCCAATTACACAAAGTCACAGAAGGATCCAACAAAGACGGCACACACACTGGAACCGTCACATTACAATTCAAATTTTGAACTGTGTTACGAGATAAGTTTACAGCGGAACATGCAAAACTCACATTTGTTCCAGTCGAGTCATAATCACAACTAAAGTTATACGCTTGATCAGCAGTGTTCACCCATGAAGCGTTTTTTGGATCCGTAAAGTGACAAGAGAGACCCGTGCTCGATCCAACAACGATGTTTTGACTAAGCATGGTCGAGGCTAGCCCAACTTTATCATAAGCTTTTGCATAAAAAGTATAAGAACCTAAAGTACTTACAACAGTTGAATCAAATGAAGCGGTCACAAGGGAAGAACCAGTACTTCCACACGGAACGCTTTTATCATTCAAAACAGCATCAACGCTGGATTTTTCAACTTGAGCAGCATTGAAAATTTTTCCTGTTTCGTTGTTCACAAGGGCACACGTAAAGCGATCCACACCGCTATCAAAATCACTTGCCTTTAAGGTTGCAACCACACTGGCAACTCCATAATTTAAACTTTGAATTTGAGCTGTGGGAACAATTGTATCACGGTTAAAGTTTACACAAGAAGTACTTCCACTTGGACCATCTGCTACACAAAACTCATAACGACCATCCACTGAAAGAGAGGTCTGATAAAAACTCTCATCACAATTAAAAAAAGAAGCACTCGATTGACCGGGGCGAAGCAAATAACACATATTCTGTAAAAGAGTATTTGGGCAAGAATAAGAAACCCTTAGAGTCGAACCTGTCACATATGAATTTTCAGTCGGACTTGAAACCGTACAAGCTCCAGGAACTCCTGGAACGACAACAACAGGTGCAGTATTCGTATGAATTTTGTAAGAAGCGATACCTTCGCTCGCATTTGCGTTTGTGTTTTCAGCAAAATCAACGACGTTAAAAAACACCCAATAATCCGTATCTGCAGTTAAAGAAGCCTTTTTATATTCTCGAGAACTGCAATCTTCCCAAGAAGGACTAGCCGGCAAAGAACTTGAATCAGAAAGCGCACATTGAACAGTTTTTATTCCTGAAGAGGGAGCGGGAGTCATTGGATCTGTCACAGCAAAATCAATCGTGAAAGAACTTTGAGTTTTTGAAACGACAACAACGCTGTCTTCAACAAAAGGAGAAAGGCGATCAATTCCGAAGCTATACAACACTGGAGAACTAAAAGCTGTGTCTGTTGAGCTCTTTCCTCTAAACGCAAGATTGTAACGACCCGTATAGAGTGAAGAAGAAATCGTAAGAGTTCCCTCTGAAGCGCATGCGCTAAAATCAGAATCCGAAGTGTTCCGGCATTCAGCCTCATTCACCAAGGCTCCATCCTTTTCGCAACGATAATTTACGACATAAGATGCTGCGTTTGGATAAGATTTAATAATTCCCGTTCCCGTTGTAAGAAAACTAGGATTAAAAGTACAAGTTACTGTCGAAAGCGTTCCTACATTTGTGCTTGTATCTGTAGAATCTGTCGTTACAGAATTCGAACAAGAAACAAGTAGAACAGACATCAAAAAAGAAACGATCGAAATTTTTCTCATAGATTTATTATGAACTTTTACATGTTAAGATTCGGTTAAGAATCCTCAAGTTTCGCTCAAAAATGCGCTAAAAGGGAAGACAACTGCCTAATAGCTAAACACCAATGACCGTTAGCAATCACACTCAATGCGCTCAAGAATCTTTGATTCTTTTCCCTGAACCCACACAAGCAAATATCCCCAATTTTTTTCTTTGTACTTAAGACGTTGCAAAGAAAAAGTAAAATAGACAAGGCGCCTTCGCTGATCTTCTGTCATCAATCGCTCGAAACCCGTAGCTGTCCAAATATGTTTTTTAACTTCCACAACGTAAAAATTATTTTCACGAGAAACCACAAGGTCAATTTGAATTCTTTTTTTAGGATCTAAAGAAGAACGTACTTTCCAATTTTTCTTTTCAAGTTGAAAGCCCTCTTTCCCTAAAAAGAGAAGAGCTTCCCGTTCTCCTTGAGCTCCCCTTTCAACTCGAGGATCACGTATTTGTTTTTTTTCTTTCTTTTGCTTTTCTTGTTCAAAATTTTCCTGCACAGAAAAAGCCTTGCAAAAAAAAGACCCAAACTTAAAAAATTACAGCGCAGGAGAAATATCTTTATAATTTTTATTTTTAATAACGATGTTCTTACAAAAACTAGGCCGATGATGACAACTCAAGCCATACTCAGCCACAAGGGCCATATGATCGGGCGTCGAATAGCCTTTGTTTTTCTTCCAATTGTATTGAGGAAACCCTTCATCAAGTCTCCCCATTAAGCGATCGCGACTCACTTTTGCAAGAAGCGAAGCAGCCGCCACACAGAAATAAGTCCCATCTGCTTTAGGAAAGGCATGAACTTTTGGCTCAAGATTTTTCCATTTCATCGCAAACGTTTTATCCGCAAGTCTCGATGGCGAAACATGCAAGCGATTTCCATCCACAATAAACAGCGCTCTTCCATTAAGGCATTTATCCAATTCAAGAACTAAACTTAAAAATGTCTCCATCCGTGCCCAGTAAATATTCTTTTCCTCGACAAAAGACACAGGAACTTCTTTTATCCGTGAGTGAGTACCCTTAAGCTTTTGAATAAATTCAAAACTTTTCTCTCTTTGAGCTTCCTGAATTTTTTTAGAATCACGTACAGGCTCATCGAGCACGTCTAAACTTTGATAAAACTCATCTCGAGGAAGTGCAAAAGCTGCTACATGCAGAGGCCCTGCCAAGCAACCTGCCCCCGCCTCATCAAGCCCTACAATCCAATCATAATCTTGTTTTAAAAAGACAGAGAAGTCACCTCGAGGAAGAAGCGTGCGGGCCATCGGAAAAGAGGCTAGTCATTTTCAAATGAGATCATCAATACAGAGAAAATATTTATTTCTAAAATAGGTTTTTTCGAGAACGACTAGGTTCGTAAATGATAGGGCTAGTCACAAAACGCATCCAAGCACTTGCCTGAGAAACTTCCCTCAGAGCCCATCGCTGCCCTTCTCTTTCAAAAGTCCAAAACTCACGGAAACTCTCAAATCTACCTCCCTGAACAATTTGCGACCCACGATATTTCACGTCTCGCCCGCTTGCGTCGATACAAACTGTGAACCCATCTCTTTCATCATCAGCAAAATTTTTTACATCTACTATTCTTAAGTCCTTAAAACTGGGCTCTTCGAGAACATCCCTCTCCCCGTTTCGCTTAAAATTTTCTATTTGAGCTTTCCATAAAACAAATAATTGTGGATGTAATATTTTAGATAGTTTTTCAAGATCTTGTTGTCCCCAAGCAAGCTGAGTTTCAAGAAAGCAATCTCGTGTAAAATCTAATAACTTTTGCTCATTCCACTCAGGCTCTCGCACAGCCATTTGAAGAAGCGATGCTTGGATTTTTTTCTTTTTTTTATTTATTTTGTAATTAACATAAGCACAATAAACGAGAAATACTGGAGACAATAACCAACCATTTCCTCTACCCCTTCCACCCCTTCCCCCTCCTCCGCCGCCACCTCCGCCGCCACCAGCGCGAGCTTCGGCTAGATTCGAAAACAAAGCGAAGATAAGGATAACTGAAAAATAACGAATTGATTTCACAAATGAAATATCGGATATTTTTTTGAAAAAAATAGAACTTTAAAAAATTAACAGATTCTTAATCTGTTTTTATTTTTATTTTGTTGCAGAATCAGCGGCTGTGTTTTGTGTTTCCATCAACCGAATGTTCTTATCTTTGATACGAGCTGCTTTACCATCAAGATCTCGAATGTAGTAAAGTTTCGCGCGACGAACGTAGCCTTCAGACTTACGCTCAATAGAAACAACGTTTGGAGAATAGAGAGGAAAGATTCTCTCAACACCCACGCCCGCAGAAACTTTGCGAACAGTGAAAGTAGAAGCAGGTCCACGTCCTGCACGAGCGATCACAACACCTTCAAAAGCTTGAACGCGTTCTTTATCACCTTCCTTGATGCGTGATTTTACAACAACCTTATCTCCTGCTTTGAACACAGGGATTTCCTTAGCTTTGTTATTGTTTTTACTGAATGTAGTTTCAACACGATCAAGTCTTTGCATGGCTAGAACATCTAATACTGAGTCGCAAAGCCGGTCAAGGCCAAGTCTTAGCTTTTAAAGGGTTTTAACTGTTTTTAAAGGCCTTATACCCCTTTAAAGGCCATTCTAAGGGAAATCACTACTCTACCCTTACTGAAGAATCAAAATACCGAAAGGCATTTACGTATTCAATTGCATGAATATTTCATTTAAAAACAATAAGCCTATTTTTTTTTCATTAATACGCAGTAAATATTGTGAGAAAAAAGTTCACTTAGAAATGGAATTTTTGCTAACTGAGCAACAACCCACAGGATAGGATTATTACTCCTATTGACATAGAATTTTTGAACATCAAGACCTGAATTGAATATAATTCTTTTAAAATCTTTGCAAGAAAGGCAATTTAAACCTAAATCTTGGATTCTGTTAACATTTAACCCATGTCTTTTTCTTAAATTATAAATTAACCACTTGTCTGGAACCATTAGATGCCCCCAAGGAATTATTGCGTGTGTTCTCTTATGATCTCCATAAAAAGAATTATAAAGCGCGCCAAATCCTAGCAAAATTTTTCCACCGGGCTTAAGCCTAGATTTCATAAGATCAAGTATCCTCTGTGGATCATCAACGTGCTCAAAAGTATCTTTAGATAAAATAAGATCAAAATTATCTTCGGAAAAATCCTTTAAATCTATTTCATGAAAAAACACCCTATCTTTTAAGTTGGGATACTTTTCGACTAAATTATTTTTTGCGAAATTTATTCTTTTCTTATCCAGATCAATCCCATGAACCTCTCGAGCACCCTTAAGGGCAGAATCTATAGCTAAAGATCCATGTCCACAGCCAACATCTAAAACCTTTGCACCTTTAACAAGATGACCCTCTCCTAAACGAGACCAAAATTTAACATTTTCCTTAGGACCTCTTTTGTAAAAATAATCAAAATCACTTTCAAATTGAGGAGTAAGATTGTCATCCATTTTTAATATTTTCTAATTACATAAAACTTGTTTCAACAATTGTATTTTGACGTTACAATCTAATAATATTTCCAAATATTTAATTTCAATTCAAATTTCTTTCAGAATATGTCCATGCCTTATTCGATATTCTTGTTGAACAAATAACATAGCAGGAGTCATCAAAAGATAATCTACAATCGCGACTGTAAATCTTGAAGAAGAGCTACTGCCCACTTGGGCAAACCTTCTCCATTATGAGCGCGAATCATATCAGGGCGAAAAGCAAAAGTGAGAAACAAGCTTGTCTTGAGCTTCCACTCGTCCATTTTGGCGTGATTTCCCTCGAGCAAAACCTCGGGCACTTCTTTGCCCAAAAAGTCACGCGGCTTTGTAAACTGCGGATATTCAATCAGCCCGTTGCTAAAGCTCTCCAAAACATTTGAGCGTACATCGCTCAATACACCCGGCAACAAACGCACAATCGCATCGATAAAACACAGCGATGGTAACTCTCCGCCGGTGACGATAAAATCACCCAAGCTAAATTCCACATCGACCCATTTAGAAATAAAACGCTCGTCCACTCCCTCGTAGCGACCGCTCACAAATACAACTTTTGAAGGCTGATCCTTTTTGACAATCCACTCTGCAAAAGTTTCGCAAAGCCCTTGAGTTAGAGGAACTCCACGAGGAGTGGGATAAAGAACCTTTAGATTCTCACGTACACCACCTACTTCAGCCAACGCTGACTCAAGCGCTGTATTCAACACATCAGCGCGCATGAGCATTCCAGGCCCACCCCCAAAGGGAGTGTCATCGACATTTCTATGCTTGGTAAGCCCGAAGCTTCGCAAATCTTTTGCCTGCAAATCCACAATGCCCTTTGCCTGAGCACGTCGAAGAATAGAAGAGTTCAAAAGAGCCTGCACGGGCTCTGGAAAAAGAGTCAGAACTTCTAAAGATTTTTTGTTATTTTCATTCATCGGGATCATCAGGCCTTGACCTTGAATTCAAGATATCTATCCATACATCAAGATCATCAAGGTGCCACTTGTTTTCGTGCTGCCTGAGCACTGCCAAAGGAACCTCTACCGAAATAGAGCGATCAGAATTTTCAAGAAGCAGAGTCACGCTTGAAACCTCGTGATCCAAAGCTCCTACGAAATTTTCAAAAAACCGGATGACTTTTAAGGGGCCCTTAGGGCTTTGAACATCTACCCCAAAAAGATCACACAAATAAATTTCGGTATTTTTTACGTGGGGAAAACGACTGCGCTCAATGTAGAGATGAAAACCTTCTAGATCCTCAAGTGTTTCGTTAAAACGAGTGAGAAAAAAAGCATCTCTACCACTCGCTTCTACATGAATCGGAGTGTGCACAAGCGATTTAAAATCAGAACGCACACGAGCCATTAGATCAGGCAAAAGATAGCCTTCCGTAAGCTTTTCAATCCACGGAGAGGCGAAGCCCGAGAGGGCCACGCATTTCCATTTATTTTCTTTGTAAGTATGTCTTTTGATGATTTGAGCTAAGGGAACAAGAAGCTCTTGAGACACAAAATGACTAGCTAATTAGTTGCTAATTACTTAGCAACTTTTTGATTATCTTTAACGAGTTTTTGAACTCTTTCAGATGGGATTGCGCCTTTAGAAACCCAAAAATCATAACGATCTTTTTCAATTTTCAAAAAGCCACTTGTTTTTCCAGGCTTGTAAATACCAACGCGCTCTAAAAAGCGACCACGCAATTTGCAGTCCTGATCAGCAACTGTAATACGATAAACTGGAGAATGTTTTTTTCCACCGGGAGCTAAACGGATAACGACCATAGTCAGAGCAATATGCTCTAAAACAGAGTCCAATTCAAGAGGGATGATGAAGAGCTTTAAAAAAGCTTATAATTTACGCCCAAAGCCCTTATTTCGCTTGGACATAAAGGGATCTAACCCTGCAGGAGCTCCGCCCCCACCCGCTGCCCCCCCAAAATACTTGGCCCATTTACCCATTTTTTTCATCATTCGACGAGCCTCATCGAAGCGCTTCAAGAAGGAATTGATCTCCTGAACAGCCACGCCCGAACCCTTCGAAATCCGCGAGCGTCGGGAGCCATTGATTACTTGGGGCTGCTTGCGCTCTTCTTGAGTCATAGAACCCAAAATCGCGTTGATCTTCTTGAATTCCTTATCCGCTTCTTGCTCGTTAAATTGCTCCTGAATAGAGCCCATTCCGGGCAACATTTTCATCAAGCTTCCCATGCTTCCCATCTTAGAAACCATACGAAGCTGATTGCGAAAATCCTCTAAGGTAAAACTCCCCTTGAGCATTCCTTCAGCCATCTCTTCTTTTGCGATATCTTCGTCTTTAAGAGCCTCTTCTGCGCGCTCTAAAAGGCTCAACACGTCTCCCATATCCAAGAGACGAGAAGAAATACGCTCAGGATAAAAAATCTCAAAATCCGTTGCTCGCTCACCTGTGCCGATAAATTTAATAGGCTTTCCTGTCACAGATACAAGCGAGAGCGCCGCTCCACCACGAGCATCCCCATCGAGCTTGGTTAAAATCGCTCCTGTAAGATCTACCTTCGATTGAAAGCCCTCAGCCACATCCACTGCGCTTTGACCCATCATTGAGTCAATCACCAACAAACGCTCTGTGGGATTAAGCGCTTTCGTTAAAGACTGAAGTTCATTCATCAAATCATCATCCAACTGAACACGCCCGGCAGTATCCACTAACAAGACTTCAGTATTGGTTTCTTGAGCTTTTTTGAGAGCGCTTTCAGCAATTTTGAGAGGCGGAAGTTGAGCCTGATTTTCAAGATAAACTCCGTCGATTCCATTGCGCTCAGATAATTGTTTTAATTGTTCGAGGGCCGCAGGACGACGCACGTCCGTACTCACAACCAAAACACGTTTGTTTTTATTTTTGAGATGTAAGGCTAACTTCACGAGCGAAGTTGTTTTTCCAGAGCCTTGTAATCCGCACACCAAAATCACAGCGGGCGGCTTCACACTAAAATCTAATTCTTTTGCATTTCCTCCGAGCATAGAGGTGAGCTCTTCAGAAAGAACTTTCAGAACTTGCTGTTCAGGACTTAAACTTTTAAGAACTTCTTCACGAAGACAACGCTCTTTCACTCGAGCCAAGAAGTCTCGCACAACTCGAAAATGAACGTCTGCTTCGAGCAAGCCCACACGAATATCCGCAAGGACTTCGTCAACCTCGGCTTCGCTCATGCGCGATTTGCCGCGCAATTTTTTGATAGCAGAACCAAAACTCTTTTGAATCGAATCGAACATTTACATTTGGGTATAGTCCGGAAATGAATCTAAGAAAATGCTCAAGCTTAAAGAGGCTTGAATATCGTTTGTAAGCTCATTTGCGCCCAATTGATTTGCGGAATGAATAAAATCACGAACTTCAAAACGCGCACCAAAACGACTATGCATTAAAACTCGAAGCCCCATTCCCAAATTCGCACCCATACGCCAGTTTTTATCGCCGAGGGCATTATTTAATTTCAAACTTTCTGTATAAACGCTCGCAAGACCTACAAGCGCATAAAAATCCATATGCGCAATGGAAAGATCTGTTAAATGCATCTTGGAATAGTAAGGAGTGAATATATAGTTCGAAGATACAATCATTCGCGGAAGATCCACGCCTAATTGAGTTTTTTTCGTATTGTCAATTTTGTCTGCAATTTGCGTTTTTGCAAAGCTGCTCAAAGCCCCAAAATTATATTGAAGTAAAACAGGCTCAATCGCATGACGACGATTGAAGTGATAAATCGCTCCACCCGAAACTCCCGCGTAATCGTAAAGTGAAGAAGAGGGAGAATAGTTTGCGCCCAAGCTTAATTCAATTTTGCTGTCTTTGGGAAAAATAGGATTCAACACAGCTGAATCTGGGCCATATTGAGATTGAATTTGATAATTTTGAACGGGCTTGAGATCTTCAGCAGATTCCTGAGCTTTCGCTTGAATTCCTAAAAAGAAAATTGTTGAAGTCACAAAAGCTAAACGACTCAAATTCGCCATGAACTTAGTATACGGGGCAAGACGCAAAGAATGAAGACGTGTCAAAATATCGACTCAAATTTAAGAGACTGATCTGAAATCCGATTTTATATGCTTCAAACGTCCGCGCATTCTGCGTTCAATTTCAGCGGCTGTTTCTTCAAGCGCTTTGTTACTCACTTCAAAAACAGGCCATCGCTTGTTACGAGAAAACAACTTCAAGGCCCACTCGATTTCTTCACGCACACGAGAAGAGCTTGCATAATCGCCCACAGGATCTCGACCCAAACGCACAAGGCGCTCGCGGCGAATCTTCGTCAAAGCCTCAGGATCAATCGTGAGCGCTACAATTTTATTTTGATCAATCTCAAACAACTCTTTAGGAACTTCAATGCCCATGACCAAAGGCACATTGGCAACCTTGTATCCTTTGTGAGAAAGAAAAATCGAGAGTGGCGTTTTCGAAGTTCTAGAAACACCCACTAAAACAAGATCGGCTTGCATGAGATTCTCTGGTAGTGATCCGTCATCTTGCTTCACAGCAAATTCGATGGCTTCAATACGACGATAATACTTTTCATCCACTTGATGCAAAAGACCTGGAGTGAGAGAAGGCTTTGCATTGTACACGCTACTAATCAAATCAAGCGTCTCACCCAAAACATCTACCGCCTTGATTCCTGCTTCTTTGATTCCCTCAGACAGTGCTACGCGAACCTCGGGAGAAACAACTGTGTAAATAAGTGGCGCATTTCGAAGTTTTGCCTCTTCAATAATCGATCGAACGTGAGCTTCTGTGCGCACCATTTTGTAACGATAAACTTCAACCTTGAGCCCGTAATACTGGGTTAAGATTGCATCGACCAAGTTTTCAGCCGTCTCGCCTGTTCCATCACTCAAAACAAAAAGTGGTAAAGATGTATTGGTAGGCTCAAAGTCTCTGAAAAATTCTGCAGGTGAATTCATTGGGTTCCTTGAAAATCATTTACCCCACATTGTTCAATGATTTTCAAGCGCAGTTCAGACAATCCTTCTCCAGTGAGCGTGCTCGTCATAAAAAAATGACTCCCCTCACCAAATTGCTGCTGCAAGTAACGACGAATCTCCGCTTTCTTAATTTGCGGAAAACTTTCGAGAACATCTGTCTTATTAAAAACATAAAACTTCGGAAGACTTGCAGCTCCAATTTCTTCGAGCGTTTCATCTGTCACTTTGATTTGCTCTTTCCAGTTTGCATCCGAAATATCTACCACATGCAAAAGCAAAGAACTTGAAACAGCTTCCAAAAGAGTGCTCTTAAAAGAAGCAACCAATTCCGCAGGAAGATCTCTCACAAATCCCACTGTGTCACTCACAAGGATTTTCGGATGCGTAAGAGGCTGAAGCGTGCGCACTGTTGTGTCGAGCGTGGCAAACAATTTGTCTTCCACGTGAACTTCTGTCTGCGTAAGTTTTCGCATCAAAGAGGATTTGCCAGCGTTCGTGTAGCCCACAAGAGCCACACGTGGAAACTGAGAACGACCTTGCGATTGAGTATAAAAAGCCTTCTCTGCACTTTTGAGTTTTGATTTGATGGCTTCGATTCTTCGACGAAGTGTTCGACGATCTAACTCCAAGCGAGTCTCTCCCAAACCTCGACCGCCCTTTCCTCCCGCCGCTCCTCTTTGCCGCGATAAACCCTCCCAAACTCCCGCAAGACGAGATTT
>CANIGN010000035.1 GCA_947467125.1 Bacteriovoracaceae bacterium
AATTATCCTCTTTTGATAAGTGAACAGAAAAAAGGAATTTGTGAGTGGGTGTATGGCCCCGCAGAAGACTTTCTTCCCGAGGCTTCACAAGAATGTGAAAAGCTTCTTGTGAAGATAAAAACTTTACTTGATGACTTGTCTTATGTGGGGGTCGCCGCCTTTGAGTTGTTTTGGTCTCAGGGTAAATTGTATTTGAACGAAGTGGCCCCTCGTGTTCACAATACGGGTCACATTACTTTGGATGCTTTTTCGATCAATCAGTTTGAATTGCATCTAAAGTCAGTAAACGGATTTGATTCATCAACGATAAAATCCCTTTCTCGGAAATTTATGATGAAAAATCTTTTGGGCACTGAAAGTTTTGATCGCTTGTGTTGCGAATTGAAAGCTGAAGTTTCTTTTGAAAAAATAGTCACGGACAATCTTAAGGGTTCCTCTAGCTTTTACTGGTATGGAAAAAAAGAACTTCGAAAGGGGCGAAAGCTCGGCCATATCAATCAAATCTTTTCTGAAGATCTTAGCTTGGCAAATATGAAAAGTATTTTAACCCTGCAAGAAGAAAAAGCATGGGCTAGGATTCGTGAATATGTCCAAGCTGAAAGCGTTCACTAAATCTTCAAAGAAAGCACCCCTTGTTGCTGTCATCATGGGAAGCGCTTCGGATGCTCCTCGCATGAAAGCCGCGTGGGAAATCTTGGAAGAATTTAAAATTCCTTATCTGAAAAAAGTTGTGTCTGCTCATCGAACTCCAAAAGAAATGTATGATTTTGCTACACAAGCTCAATCAAAAGGTTTTCGTGTAATCATCGCGGGTGCAGGTGGTGCCGCTCATCTGCCTGGAATGGTGGCATCGCTCACTACGTTGCCTGTGGTTGGCGTTCCGGTTTCGATTACAAAATTGGATGGAATGGATTCTTTGCTCTCAATTGTGCAGATGCCAGCGGGAATTCCTGTGGCAACTGTTGCGATTGATAACAGTCACAATGCGGGCTTATTGGCTGTAAAAATTTTAGCCTCAGATAATGAGGCTTTGACTCAAAAACTATCTCGCTACCAAGAAAAATTACGCAAAAAAGTTTTAAAGATGAAAGTTTAAAAAAGCAGATGAACCTCCTGAGTGAATTGAAATCGTTGCTTGAAGATGAAACAGACATGATTGCCAACGCGGCAAATATGAGTGCTTTTCTTTATGAAAATATTTCAGATCTAAATTGGGTAGGTTTTTATTTTTTAAAACGAAATGAACTTGTTTTGGGCCCTTTTCAGGGAAAGATTGCGTGTACTCGAATTAAGCTAGGCAAGGGAGTTTGTGGAACAGCTTTTTTAGAAAAAAAGCTTTTAAATGTTCCAGATGTTCATTCTTTTGTAGGGCATATTGCGTGCGATTCAGCGTCTCGTTCTGAATTGGTTATTCCTTTATATAAGGGTGATGAAGGTATAGGGGTTCTAGACGTGGACAGTCCGCTTTTGGATCGTTTTGATGCTCATTTGGAAGGATTTTTTAGAGAGGCCTCACTGCTCTTTTTGGATCGTATATAAGACTTATCGGCAGATTTTTTAAAACCCTAAAGCTTTCGTGCAAGTATTTGAAATCTTTGATTTTTTTAAGATAGATTTTTTAGGGCACAAAGGGCTACAAGATGATCGCATAGTTCAATCCAGATACCCCGTGCTGTGTGTTTTTTTTGATTTGAATCTAAGTAGAAAATTTCAAATTCATTTTCTTCAACTTTTTCAAGGTAAGTTTCACCGATAACGGTAGCGCCTAAAAAAGAAAAGGTTTTAAAAGCGGCTTCTTTTGCCGTCCAAATGTAAAGCGTTTCGAGTTGAGTCGCTTCTGAACAATCGAGGTTTTTTAGGATTTTGCTTTTTACGCTGGGAAGAACTTTTCTGGTTTTTTCTTCTGCATCGATACCCAATCTGAGCCAAGTACTTTCGTTTGTGAATGCAAGAAAGCTATAGCTTTGTGTGTGGCTCAGGCTCGTGATCGCAGGAGCAAAGTTTTTTTCAACAAGTGACTGAAGTTCTTTTGAGCTTTTGCGAAAATTATTTTGATCATTTTCAACGTACGCAATTTTCGGCCATTTTGTTGAGGCTGTTGGAATCGTATAAACTTGCATTGATTAGTCCAAAGAGATTTCTGGATAATATTTAAGAAGATAGTCTTTGAGCTTTTTTTTGATGCGCTCTTCAATTTGTCGAGAGCGTTCTTTTGAAATTCCGTAAGTTTTTCCAAACTCTTCAAGTGTGATGGGAGTTTCAGAAAGTAATCTTCGCTTCACGAAATCTTTTTCGCGCTCGTCGAGCTCATCTTGAAATTCCTCGAGTGCTTTTTGAATGAGCCAAGAGTCTTCTTCCTCTTCGAGATGAGCTGAGGGAAGGGGACCTTCGTCTCTTAAGGTATTTTCAAACGAAATATCTTCGCCGCCATCAGAGCTCGGTCGCGGAGATAAAGAAGAGTCTTTGCCGGAGAGCCTTTTTTGCATGGTCTCGACGTCTTCTTCGCTCACTTGCAAGTTTTGAGCGATCGCTTTGATTTGAGGTTTGATCCCAAGGCGCTCCCATTTTTCTTGTTCTTTTTTCAGGCGATAGAAAAGTTTTTTCTGAGCAGCAGTTGTTCCAATTCGAACAATCGACCAATTGCGAAGAAGATAATCGCGAATGTAACTTCGAATCCACCATACAGCATAGGTCGTCAGACGAACTTCTTTGTAGGGATTAAAGTGATTGACGGCTTGAATGAGTCCTACGTTTCCTTCTTGTATGAGATCGAGAACTTTGTGCCCAAGGCGTGCGTATTCAAAAGCAATTTTCACCACAAAGCGAAGATTGGCTTGAATTAATTTTTTTGCAGATGCGGGATCTTTTTCATCAAAAGCTTTTCGCGCAAGTTCTTGCTCTTCTTTTATGTCCAAGAGAGCAATCTTTTGAATTTCTCTTAAGTAAATTGCAAGAGGATCATCGGTACTAACGGAAGGCTTGAGTGGATAGTTTTTTTTGAGAACCGGTAGGTGCTCTTCGATGATTCCGTCTTCAATGATTTCGATTTCTTCTAATTTTTTGGATGCTTTTTTGGGCGCAGGAGTTTTTTCTTTTTGACTCTTCTTTTGGGAAGGCGAAGGCGGCTTTTTGCTGACCCGCTTTTTGTTCATCCGCTTAAATTATAATTCCAAAATCTAAAATCTAGAAGGGGATCTCGTCGCTTCCGCCTTGAGATCCACCGAAATCAGGAGGTGCGCCAAATGGATCGTTTCCATCATTGCTCGAGCTGCTTTCTGAGCGTGAGCCTTGAGTATCGAGAAACTGAACGGTCGTTGCAACAATTTCAGTTGTGTAACGCTTTTGACCATCTTTATCGTCCCAAGCGCGTGTTTGAAGGCGTCCTTCTACGTAGGCTTTGCGGCCTTTTGAGAGGTATTTTGCAACGTTTTCAGCGGGCTTTCCCCATACAACAACTTTGTGCCATTCTGTGCGTTCTTGTTTTTGTCCGTTTTTATCGGCCCAAGATTCGCTAGTTGCGAGTGGGAAATTTGCAACGGCTTGTCCTTGGGGTGTGTGTCTGAGCTCGGGATCTTTTCCAAGGTTGCCAACTAAAATTACTTTATTAACTCCTGCCATAGTGACCTTTCTTATAACACAAGATTCTTCATTGTATATCAGTGTATATCTATGTTGCTCTGACTTTGCTAAACTTGTGCCATGATAACGGGGTTAGAAGGGCTTCTTTATAAGCACCTTTTTTCAAAGGCGGCGCGCCCTGCGGTGCGTTGGATGAATCGCTTTGCGATTTTGGCAACGGCTCTTGGTTTGTGTGCTTGGCTCACAACTTTAAATGTTATGGAGGGGCTTCAAAAGCAAATTCGAGATGAACATTTAGCAGCAAAAGCTCATCTTATGTTAGAAGGCCCGCTTCGATCAGACTTAAAAGAAGTCGCTTCAAAAGTTCAAGAAAAACTTGGATCTGAGCTCAAAGATATCAAAATTAAATTGCAGTTTGAAGGGCTTGTGGAGCCCTTACGTGAGGGCAAGATTTTTACAGGTTCAGGTATTGTGATTGAAGGGGATCCTGCAGTTCCATCTGGGTCGATATTGATGGGTGAGGAGTTGGGCTTTGCTTTGCATGCCTCTTCGATGGAAGCTTTTCGTCTTCGAAATGTTTGGAACTTAGAGGGCGCACCTCTTGAATTAAAATTAAAAGGTTTCAAACGTTCGGACTTAATGGATGTGGATCGGTTTTATGTGTGGGTTTCTGAAAAGGATTTAGAGGAATGGCTGGGGGCACAGGGGCTTCGTTCACGAATCGAAATTATTTTAAAAGATCCGTATAAGGCGCCTGAGTTTTTGTCTTCGTTGCAAAAAATTGATCCAGCTTTTAAAGATTGGAAGCAGTTGGATTCCGCTCTTTGGCATTCTTTGGATCTTGAAAAAAAAGCCATGGCAATTTCATTGTTTTTTGTTGTGCTTTTTGGATCTCTTGCAGTGAGTTCTGCACTCAGTTTGCGAATCGCCGAAAAGCGTCGCGAGATTGGTTTGCTTAGGGCGATGGGTGCGAGTGCGCAAAATGTTTTTTGGTTATTTGAGCTAGAAGGTTTGTTCTTGGGAACCGTGGGGCTTTTGCTCGGACTTGTGTTGTCAGCTGCATTCACGTGGGCGATCGGACATTGGGGAGTGCTTCCGCAGTTTTTTTATTCACAAAATTTGCCTGTGGATTGGTCATGGTCGCGGGCGCTTCTTCTTTTTGCGTTGAGCTTGTTGACGGTCGCAATGGCGAGTTTTATTCCTGCCAAACGCCTTTATTCTTGGGATATAGCCACTTTATTGCGCTCTTAGGGGAGCTTTCGTTCTTGAGTGGAGAAGGCCTTTTTGTTACCTTTCCAGACAGCGCGAATCGGAACAACGCAGGAGCTGAAAAGCTCTTGAGGAAAGTCCGGGCTCCAATGAGTGCCGCAGCATCGCTGTCAGAGACGATGCCCGAGGATCCGTGGTTGCAAAACCTATACGGCGAACTCGAGGAACAGTGCAACAGAGAGAATGTCCGAAGTGATGATCCAGCAAGACGGGAACGGGAGTCTGTTGGGGAACTGGTCGGAGTGAAAACAGGCAAACTCTGCGGGGAGCAAGATCAAATAGGAGAGAAGTTGTGCACTCGCAACGTTAAACTCTCGGGTAGATCGCTTAGAGGAATGTTGTTCTCCTTAGTGTGTGGGGCCGTCGGTCCTCGAAGCTAAGAAGACAGAACCTGGCTTACAGATTCGCGCAACCGCCCTTTTTTTTATTTCCAAGAAACTATCAAAAATATCTAAGGGAAAAATCCACGAGACAACATAGCTTTAGAGAGGCGATCGATACCGCAAATCAAAGCCGCAGTTCTCATGTTTACTTTTTTCTCCAGAGAAACAGCGTAAACTTTTGCGAAAGTATTGCTCATGATTTCGAAAAGTTTGTTGTTCACTTCTTTTTCGGTCCAGAAAAGTTTTTGAATTCCTTGTACCCATTCGAAGTAAGAAACAACCACGCCACCCGCGTTTGCTAAAATGTCCGGAATCACGAAAACGTTTTTTTCGAAAAGAATTTTATCTGCAGCGCTTTCAGTCGGACCATTTGCGCCTTCAGCAATAATTTTTGCTTTGACTTTCGCAGCGTTCTTGTCTGTGATCTGACCTTCGAGAGCCGCAGGAATCAAAATATCACAAGGAAGTTCGAGGAGTTGTTCGTTAGAAATGGCTTCTGCTTCGGGATATCCGCCCAATGTTTTATTTTTAGCTATATAAGCGCTGACGTGATCAAGATCTAAACCTTTTGGATTGTAAATCCCGCCTGTGTAATCAGAAACGGCGACAACAGTTGTGCCGATCTTTTGCATTTTCTTAGCAGCGGCACGGCCTACGTTTCCAAAACCTTGAACCGCAACTTTTGTATTCTCATCAAGCTTGATGTTCAGTGCTTTGCTTGCTTCGATGATTGTATAAACAACTCCGCGACCGGTTGCTTCTTCGCGGCCCAAGCTTCCACCGACTTCGATAGGTTTTCCGGTGACTACACCTGGAACGCAGTAACCTAATTCTTGAGAATAGGTATCCAAAATCCACGCCATTGTTTGGCTATCTGTTCCAACGTCTGGAGCAGGAATATCTTTTTCTGGTCCAATAAAAGGGAGAATCTCTGTTGTGTAACGACGAGTGAGTCGTTGCTTTTCTCCGCGAGATAGTTTGCTGGGGTCAACGGCAATTCCACCTTTTCCGCCCCCAAGAGGGAGGTTCATGAGAGAGCATTTGAACGTCATAAGCATCGCAAGCGCTGCGGTTTCAGAAAGAGAAACGCTGGGATGATAACGAATTCCACCTTTTGCGGGGCCCATGCTCATACTGTGATGAACGCGATAGCCTTCGAAAACTTTGATGTTTCCGTCGTCCATGCGTACAGGCACACTTACGATGAGAGCGCGCTTTGGCATCTTTAATCTTGTAAGTACGTTGGGGTCGAGGTTCATGACCTGTCCCGCGTATTCAAGTTGTTTCACTGCATTTTGGTAAAATGTACTTTCTTCCCAGATCATTATGGTTAAATATAGTCAAAGAACTGTGTGGAAATCTAGAGCAGCTTTTGAAAAGAGCACTTTTTTTCAGCGCCTCAAGTTACAAGGCTTTCATCAAAGCTTTAACATGGATGGTCTATGGGATGTTTATCTTTCGGGAGACCTTCGACAAAAACGATCGTTCCGTATAAATTCGCTTCGCGCTGTTAATCTTGTTGATTTTACCTCTGCGCGTTTCCGTGTGGGTTCTGCTCTTTCACGTTTTCCCGATGTTTACGAATTTAACCTTCAAGAGAATGCACACTTTGCGCGTCACCCTTTTTGGGGTGCAGGACTTGCCTACGTGCAAGATCCCGTTGCTCTCGAAATTGTCGACGATTTAAATGTGCAACCTCACATGAAGGTTTTGGATCTGTGTGCGGCACCCGGAGGAAAATCGATTCGCATCGCAGAATTGCTCAGGCACACAGGGTGGGTCGTGAGTAATGATGCGGATTATAAGCGCTCTCGTGTCTTATCGAATAATCTGACTCGCCATGGAGTTTTGAACAGCACTGTTTTTGGTTTAGATGGAATTAAACTTGCTCAATCTTTTGAAAATACTTTTGATCGAATTTTGATTGATGCTCCTTGCAGTGGAGAAAGTATGTTTTTTAAGAGAGAAGAGCGTCGACGTGATGTCTACGAAAGTGAAGTGCAAGAATGTGTTGCGATTCAATCTGCACTTTTAAAAGCGGCTGCATCGGCTCTCAAAGATTCAGGAATTCTTGTTTATAGTACGTGCACATATAATCTTTCTGAAAACGAAGAAGTCGTGAGACGTTTTTTAAAAAATTATCCAGATTTTTCTTTGATCAAAGAAGAGCGGCGATGGCCTCACTTGCATGGAACGGCGGGCGGATATTGGGCTGTGCTTCAAAAAAAGGGCACATCTTCGATCGATCAAGTGGGGATTGGATTTCGACAAGATTGTTTGCGACATAGCTTAAGTGATTCAAAGGGGGATCCTGACTTGTTTGCGCATGCCATGAATCGTGCTCTTTCGACGGCTACAGGTTCTTTTGTGGAATCCACTCAGGCTGAAAATTTATTAAAAGAAACAATGGAGCCGCTTCAAGATTGGATCTTGATGGATGAAAAGTATGCGGATGCTTATTTGTCAGGTGAGGCCCTCTCGAATCCTGAGCGAAAACGCGGACTTTTTTGTATTTTGTGGAAGGAAAAGTGGCCGCTCGGCCCTGCTAAGGGTGTGGAATCACGCTTTAACAATCTTCTTCCTCTCGAAAGTCGCCGTCGAGGCTAGTTTTCGTTTTGCCTAGGCAGTTCCAAAGTTCTTTAAGTTATGAACGGTCTCTGCTAAGTTTAGCCCGTCATGGACTTTCCTTGTTATTTAGTGGCTCTTCCTCAAATGCAGGATGAGTTTTTTTCTCAAGCAGTTGTGCTTCTTTCTCAGCAAGATGATCAAGGTGCTTTTGGAATCGTTATCAATAAGCCTATTGAAGTTGAGGGCAACGATGGAAATCACCAAGTCGTGGCTGAATTACGTGATGCTCATTCAGAAAAGGTTTATGAAATTAAAGATAATCTTTTCAAGGGTGGGCCAGCTGAAGATCAATCTATTTTTGTTATTCACGAAGATGAAAACTTAGTCGAAGGCGGAACTCGTTTAGGCGAGCATCTTTTTTTGTCGACGAATCCAACGGTTTTGCAATCTCTTTTAGAAATGGGTCAAAGTGGACCCAAGAGAAGATATTTTTTGGGATGTTCCGCGTGGTCCAAGGGTCAGCTTGAATCAGAAATTCGAGCAGGGTCTTGGGTGCTTTTGCCCTTTCAAGAAAAATTTATTTTAGATGAAGTCGATAAACAGTCGAGTGAGCCTTGGACAACTCGTTTGTGGCGCAAGGTTTTGTTGAGTGGTGGATTGGATCCGCTCACTCTTGTTTCTCAAGGCAAAAGCGATAGCGGCTACAACTAAGGTTAACTCTTAAATAATTTAATCGCTTTGTCTTTTTGTTCCGCGTGAATCACTATTGGGTGGGGGTATGTTTTTCCTAACTCAATCCCATATGCAGATAACTCAAGAGGTGTTGCAGTCCAAGGAGCGTGAAGATATTTGAGAGAAAGCTTTTTGAGTTCAGGGAGTTCTGCTTTCAAAAAAACTCCTTCTGGGTCAAATCGCTCTGATTGAAGAACGGGATTAAAAATTCGAAAATACGGTTGAGCATCGCAGCCCACAGAAGCAGCCCATTGCCAGCCTCCGTTGTTCGAAGCTAAATCAAAATCGAGTAGGTGATTAGCAAAATATTTTTCGCCCCACTTCCATGAACACAAAAGATCTTTTGTTAAAAAAGAAGCGACAATCATTCTGAGGCGATTGTGCATCCATCCTGTTTTGTTGAAGTGCCTCATGGCTGCATCCACGATGGGATAGCCAGTCTGTCCTTCGCACCAGGCTTTGAAATCTTTTTGAGTTCCAGGCCATTTAATTGAATTACATTTTTCTTGAAAACAGTTTTCAGGAAGTGAAGGGTAAGCGGATAAAAGCATCTGGTAAAATTCGCGCCAGATGAGTTCATTTTGCCACGTAAGAGCTCCAGCGTTTTGGAGTCCCCAGGTTTCGCGAAAGAGTTCACGCACGTTGATGGTGCCAAAACGTAAGTGAGTTGAAAGATGAGAGGTCCCTTGAGTGAGAGCAGGAAAGTCTCTTTCGTCTTTGTAGTTTTTTACGCTTTTTAAGAAATCTTGAGCAAGCTTATGCGCATTTTTGCATCCGCCTTTGATCCAATTTTTTGTTTCTTTAAAGCCAACGCTTTCAAGTTCAAGTTTTTGAGAAAATTCCTGAAGATTTTTTGCAGGAATTAAATTCTTCAGGCGTACGCGAGCTTCTTCGACGTTTTGTTTGGTAACTTTTGCGCGCCAGGTTTTGGAGTAGGGAGTGAAGACTTTGAAATAGTCTCCCGAAAGGTTTTTGACTTCATCGGCTTCAAAGATAACTTGGTCTTTTAAGGAGAAGAATTTTTTAGCAGCTTTTTTGAGGGTTTCTTCAACGTGAGCATCTCTTTTTTTTGCGTAGGGCTCGTAGTCGCGATTTGTGAATACAGCATCGATGTTGAGTCTTTGTGCGAGTTGAGGGATTTCTTGAGTGGGGTCGCCATGAAGAACAATAAGTTGAGAGCCTTTTGCTCTGAGTTGAGAATCAATTTCAACAAGGGATTCGTAGATAAAAGTCAAGCGGCGATCTTCATTGTTCGAAATTTTTTTTAATATGTTCGAATCAAAGACAAATACGACGGCGGTTTCTTCACTTTCCTGTTCGGCGACAGACCAGGCGCGGTGATCATGTGTTCTGAGGTCTCGTCTGATCCAAACGAGGCTGCGTTTAAATGGGTTCATTCTTTTACCTTTTGTCTTGTACACAATATCGCACGAAGGCTTGATCCTGTCATAGCTTTTGCTAATCTTTCTCATCGAATGAACTTACAGCATTGGCTTGAAAAAAAAGGCTTTCAACTTGGAACAAAATCTATCGAGGCTGTTGTTGCTCTCGCTGCAGAAGGAGCAACTGTTCCCTTTATTGCGCGTTACCGAAAAGAACAAACGGGTAACTTAGATGAAGTTGCAATTCGTGGAATTCTAGAAACAAACGAAGAGTGGTCGGAGTTTGTGAAGAGAAAGGCTTTTGTGCTCGAACAAGCTCAGAAAGCTGGAAAGTTGGATGCAACTTTGAAAGCGTTGATCGATTCGTGTGACGATGCGCTTGTGTTGGAAGATATCTATGCGCCCTTCAAGCCTAAGAAAAAAAGCAAAGCAACAGCGGCTCGCGATGCGGGTCTGGAGCCTCTTGCTCTTTGGGTATGGGATACAGCTCAAGGTGTTACAAAGTGGGAAGAAGGCCAGAGTCTTCTTGTGTGGGCTTACACGTATCGCAATGAAAAATTTGGAATCGAGAGTGCTGAAAAAGCCATCGAAGGTGCTCGCGATATTTTGATCGAAAAGATTTCAGAAGATGTCGAGCTTCGTCAGTTTGTTCGAGATCATTTTTTTAATCACGGATGTTTGCGTTCTGAAAAAGGTAAGAAAGCTGCTCCTCATAGCAAGTTTGAGCCTTATTTTAATTTTTCAGAAGCGATTAAATCTTTGAATACTTTTCAAAGTTCTCATCGTTACTTAGCTGTAAGACGTGGTTGGGGCGATGACGAGTTGGTTGTTAAATTTGGCGCAAAGCTTGCGACAGAAGATGAAGCTTTTTACGCGAGTATGTTCAATAAATATTTGAGCAAGTGTATTTTGAAGGCTGAATCGCCAGGCGCAAGTCTTTTGAAAGAGTGTTGTGAAATGGCGCTCAAGGCTCACGTGATTCCCTCTATTGAGAATGAAGTTCATAAAGAACTTAAGAGAGTCGCAGATGAAGCGGCCATTAATGTTTTCGGAGAAAACGTTCGTGAGATTCTTTTGTCTTCTCCTTTTGGATCAAAATCTGTCATGGGAGTGGATCCAGGCTTGCGCACAGGTTGTAAGGTTGCGATTGTTGATGAAACAGGTCGCTTTCTTGATAATACAGTGATCCACATTCATTCGACGAGTGAGCAAGAAAAAGCCACAAGAATTCTCGAGTCATTTGTAGAACGTTACAATGTGCGTGCTGTTGCAGTGGGGAACGGCACGGGCGGACGTGAAACAGAAACTTTTTTGCGTAAAGTTTTAAAACGTTTTACGAAGTTGCAAGTTGTGATGGTCTCTGAGGCGGGAGCAAGTGTTTATAGCGCGAGTGAAGTTGCTCGTGAGGAATTTCCAAGTTTAGATGTAACGGTTCGAGGAGCGATTTCGATTGCTCGACGTTTGCAAGATCCTCTTGCAGAATTGATCAAGATTGATCCAAAAAGTATTGGGGTGGGTCAGTATCAACATGATGTAAACCAAGCACGTCTGAAGAGAAATTTGGATGACGTGGTGGATTCTTGTGTGAACTCTGTTGGAGTAAATCTCAATACTGCAAGCCATCACTTGTTGGCGCATGTTGCGGGAATTGGTCCGAGCCTTGCAAAAACAATTATTGATCACCGTGCGGCTAAGGGGCTTTTTAAGTCTCGCTTGGAGCTCAAAGAGGTTGCTCGATTTAGTGAAAAAGTTTTTGAGCAAGCTGCAGGATTCTTGCGCGTTTTTGAATCAGATAATCCTCTCGAAAAAACGGGAGTCCATCCAGAGCGTTATGAATCACTTCAAACGTTTGCGGCTGAAAATGGATTGGCTTTGTCTGATCTTTGTGGAGAGGGAACAAAGAAACTTCGAGTAAGTGAAGATTTTAAAAAGCAAGTAGGTGAGTTTACCTTTGAAGATATCTTGCGCGAGCTTGAGAAGCCTGGAAGAGATCCGCGTGATGAGTTTGTTCCTTTTCAATATCGTGAAGATATTCATGCTGTAAGCGATCTTAAAAAAGATATGGTTTGTCCGGGGATTGTAACGAACGTGACAAACTTTGGAGCATTCGTG
>CANIGN010000036.1 GCA_947467125.1 Bacteriovoracaceae bacterium
CTTCATTGAGGGTTTCGTGTCTATAACCTTTAAAATCTACCCATTTTTTGTGGGTATTTAAATTTGCATAAAATTTTTCTAAAGCAGAATGTTCGATAATCGGATCTTCTGATCCCGAAATCATAAGAGCGGGAACTTCAACATTGCGCACATTTTCTAAGGCATAAACCATCGAGTCCTTGAGCGAAAAATACAAACGAGGACTTGCCTTTGAGGAACGCCACGGATCACGAACATATTCTGAAACCTTTACGACATCGTGACTTAAGCAAGCTGGATAAATTTCATTCCCCAGTTTTAAATCAGGCACAGAATGCCTCAATAAACGAGCAAAGGTTTCTTTCCAAAGGGGCACTTTTAATTTTAGTTCCAAAGGAGGCGAGCTCACGATAATTTTTTGTGGCCCGTCCAAAGAATCAGAAAGATCTTTCCCTTTGGTGATCCAATAAAGAAGCAAAATCGAACCCAGGCTATGTCCCAAAAAATAAACAGGCTTTGAGCGAAGATCCTTTGAAGCAAAGGGCCCTTCCATCATCCAAAAGCGATAAACATCTTTGGCCTCGGCAAGCATCTCGTCAAAGTCTGCAAAGCGTTCAAAAGACCCACGACGAGCCGTCAATCCATGGCCAGGCAAATCAAAAGAAAAAACATCAAAGCCCCAGGTCGTCATGAAAGAAGCAAACTCATGATAACGAGCAGAGTGCTCCCCGATGCCATGGATCAAAAAAAGACTTCCCTTAGGAGGAGACGCTAAATTCCATGCATTCTTCCACCAACGAAGATTCAGTTTATGACGAGAAACAACACTCGGCTTTAAAAGTGTCGACACATCTTAAAGCATAACAGTTTACGCACCTTCACGCAGCCGCTTCGCAACAGAATTTGCCGACTCAGACATGTAGAGCTAAAGTTTTAGAAATGTTGAGTTATAGTCCTCAAAAAATCTTTACAGATCTCTATTCTTTAAACCTCAAAGAAGCCAAGCTTAGCGCTGAGTCTGCTTTTAAAAATGAACAACTCCTGATCGTAGGAATTCCTCAAGATGAAAAAAGCATAAAATCTTTGATCAAAGAAAACGATTTTCTAAAAAGCGCTTTTGAAAAAGCACAAAATGTTTTTGGCTTTAAAGGTAAGTTTGGAGAAAGCGCTCTCGTCACCGAAGCTTCAGCTATTCTTTTTATCGGACTTGGCGAAGATAAAGACTACACTCCTAAAAAACTTCTCAATTTGGGTGGAAAAATTTTGCAACTCAGTCGCAAGGTTAAAAAAAATCAAATCGTTTTTGCAGGAGACACATTTCTTTCTCCGCTTAAAACTCTCACAAAAGCAAAACTTGCTCGCGACTTTGCAGAAAGACCGCTCTACGATCGCCCGCTCACAAAAGAAGAAGCCCTTGATCGAGTTCTCTGCGGGTTTTTCATGGCCTCTTACAAAGGAAAAAAATCCCTACAAAAAGCAGAGAGCAAAAAAGACATTCAACACATTCATGTTTTGTGCAAGCAATTGACTAAAGCCAACCTGACTCAGCTTCAAAAAGACGTCACGCTCAAAGCGGAAGCTATTTCTTGGATCCGTGATGAAACACACTGCCCTCCCAACGTTCTCTATCCAGAATCATTTGCAAAAGAAATTTCTGAATTGGGCAACGAAGCAGGGTTTAAAACCAAAATCTTCGACGAAGTTCGTCTTCAAAAAGAAGGCTTCGGTGGAATTTGGAGCGTGGGCAAAGGAAGCATCAACCCACCCCGACTTGTTCAAATGGAATACAACGCTTCTAAAAGCAACGTTCCTCACTTAGTTCTTGTCGGAAAAGGCGTGACTTTTGATACAGGTGGAATTTCCATTAAGCCCGCGCCTCAGATGGAAGAAATGAAGCACGACATGACGGGAGCTGCAATCACTGTTGCAACCATGGCTTATCTTGCAAAAAGCAAAAGTCCTCTCAAAGTCACCGCACTTGTTCCGCTTGCAGAAAATCGTCCAAGCCATAATTCCATTTTGCCAGGAGACGTGTACAAAGCTTGGGGCGGAAAAACCGTGGAAGTCCAAAACACAGATGCCGAAGGCCGACTCATTTTAGGAGATTGCCTTGCGTACGCAAGTGGCCTCAAGCCCGATCTTGTGATCGACATGGCCACTCTTACAGGTGCTGCCATTATCACTCTTGGTTCTGCTGCCTTTTTGCTCTACGGAAACAAAGGAACCGTCACGGAGTCTTTCGTCAAAGCCACTCATCAAGCAGGAGAGCAATGTTGGGAGATGCCTCTCTTCTCTGAATATTACGAAGATTTAAAATCATCTGTGGCCGACATGAGAAACATCACTGGACATCGCGATGGAGGCTCTCATACGGCTGCTGCTTTTCTTGAGAAATTTGTTGAAGGTGCGTATCCATGGCTTCACTTAGACATTTGCTCTTATTCCATGTTTACAAAATGGAAAGGCGCACACTGCCCACCCGAAGCAAATTGTGGCCTACCCTTTTTAGCTCTTGCTGAATTTGCTAAAAATTTCAGTACGCGAAAAGTGAAGAGTAGCAAGAAATAGGCTTTTCAAACTTAACCTGACTCACAATATCGCTTAATGTGAATTCGTACGATCCTAGCAACAGTTTTTTTATTTATTTTCCGCTTCAAACAATACGGAGTAGAAAACCAATCCAAAAGATTCTTTTTGCCCTTGCTCGCGTTACAAGAAATACAACATCTAACGATATTGTCTAAAGAAATAACTCTAATATCGTTAATCACATGCTCCCAAGAAGGGGAACTTTTACCTCTTTGTTGAGATTTTTTAGTCCTAAAAGAAATTCCGCAGTAAACACAGCGAAGATCTCGCTTAATTACTATTTTTTCAATTTCATCTGGGATACCCCATCTATTCATAATTTTGCCAATCCTTTAACTCTCTATTAAGGATTTCCTTTTCTCTTAACCCTTTTATTTTTAGGAAAAAACTGATCCATCCATCCATTTCTATGAGCTGATTGATAGGCAGAAGGACTTTCTTTTCGAAATAGTTTTATTGTTTTAAGTTTTTGAACTTCATTAAAACACATCCTCTTAGTCCAATACCCGCTAGGTTTTTGAGTAGAGATCATGTGCCTACAAATCTCTTCCATCCACCCATTCTTTCGAGCTGCATCATATGCACCATTTGATCCTTTTTGAAACTTGCTTCGAGTTTTGTATTTTTTCGCTTCCATCGCACATTTTTCCTTAGTCCAATATCCATCTGGTTTACGAATTTCTTTCATATGGGAACAAATTTCATCCACCCACCCATTTCTAAGAGCTCCCCCCAAAGCACTTGGAGCTCCTTTTGCAAATTCGCTCCTAGTTTTGAATTTTTTTGCCTCAGCTACACAATTCTTTTTTACATTCCAGAATCCTCTTGGTCTTGAAAAGTTTTTCATGTGCCCGCAAATCTCATCCAGCCAGCCATTAGCTTGAGAAGCCGAGTATGCACTGGGCGCTCCTCTGGCAAAAGCTGTTCTTGTGAGAAATTTAAACGCTTCATCATTACATCTTTTTTTAGTCCAATACCCAGGGGGATGCAGCTCTCTCTTCATGTGGCGACAAATCTCATCAATCCACCCATTTCTATGTGCTGCTTGATAAGCGTTAGGGTTATTTTTACGAAACTTATTTCTCGTCTTAAATTTTTTTGCTTCCTTAAGACATTTATCCTTAGACCAGTACCCCCGAGGGTTTTGAAGTGGAATCATGTGGCTGCATATTTTATTAAGCCACCCATTTCTTAATGCAGATGCATATGCACCATTTGATTTTTGCCTGAATTCTACTTTAGTTTTGAATTTTTTTGCTTCTGCAGCACTATTTTCTTCATTCCAGACTATAACATTGCCTCCCAACCCACCAGTTTTAGCAATATTTAATTTTTTAAACCCTCTTATAAGATAAGAATTCAGTACCTTTTCTTCTAATTCTTTAGCCTTTTCTTTATCAAGATACTCAGTTTTTTTGAAATATTTAAACTTGATCTTTTGCTTAAAGTTTTTTCTCAAATTTCTGTTCACATGATTTTTACTATTTTCTAAATGTTGTCTTTTTCTTTTTTCAAAATTATCAGTAAGGCCGACATAAACTGATTTATTTTCAAATTCGATTACATAAATACATCTTTTAAAAAGATTTCCCTGAGCTTTCATGTGTCCACAGATCTCATCCATCCACCCATACCTGTGTGCTGCATCATATGCTCGATGAGAAAATTTCTGAAACTCCAAACGAGTTTCATATTTTTTTGCCTCCACATGGCAGTTTTCTTTACTCCAATATCCATTAGGCTTACGAATTTCTTTCATGTGTCGACAAATCTCATCCATCCACCCACTTTCTAAAGAAGCTCCATAAGCTCTAGGCGATTTAGTCTTAAAATCTTTTCGAGTTTTAAATTTCTTCGCCTCCGCAGCACATCTCTCCTTAGTCCAGTAACCGTTTGGGCTTTTCAACTCTTCCATGTGGCCGCAAATCTCATCCATCCACCCATACTTTCTAGCGGAGTTGCATGCACTACCTGAGTTTCTGCCAAACTCAGTTCGAGTTTTGAATTTCATCGCTTCTGCAGCACAATTTTTTTTTAGATCCCAATACCCACGTGGCTTTTGAAGCAGGAACATATGACTACAAATCTCTTCAAGCCACCCATTTTTTAATGCAGCCGAATATGCTGGAGATCCAACTCTAAACTCATATCTCGTTTTAAACTTTTTTGACTCCGACAGGCATCTTTCTTTAGACCAATAGCTCTTTGGTTTTCTTAACTTACCCACAAACTAAAGTTTAACAAGATCAAGACAATAACAAGCCATCAAAAAATCAACGATGAACTTTTTAAAATCAA
This sequence comes from Bacteriovoracaceae bacterium, assembly GCA_947467125.1. Classification (GTDB taxonomy): domain Bacteria; phylum Bdellovibrionota; class UBA2428; order UBA2428; family UBA2428; genus CANIGN01. Next base: position 4,867 of record CANIGN010000036.1, read on the forward strand.
AGCTCTAAAAAGCAGCGATCATCCACTCAACAGATTCGGGAGCGTTTCGTTTTGTGTATTCGAATTCCCATTGTGATTGAAATAACAAAACGGGATGCTCATGAGAATCTCGCAAAAGTGTTGTGCGAAAATCAATTTCTTCAAGCTTCACTTTGGGATCGCTGCTGTTTACCCAACGTGCAAGCTGATAAGGCAAGCGTTCAATCTTCGTCTCCACTCCGTATTCGTCTTTTAATCTAAACTGCAAAACGTCAAACTGGAGTGAACCCACCACACCCAAAACAGGATCTTGCATCCCGACTCTTGGATTTACAAACACTTGCACCAAACCTTCTTCTGAAAGCTCTTGAATTCCTTTTTGCAACTGCTTGCGCTTCAAAGGATCTCGAATGGATAAACGCGCAAAACACTCTGGAGAAAATTGAGGAATCCCCTTGAAACTCAACTTTGCTTTGCTGATGTGAAGAGTATCACCAATCTTAAAATGTCCGGGATCATACACACCCAAGATGTCTCCCGCATAAGCCGTATCAACCGTCTCTCGCTCTTGACCCCAAAATTGTTTACTGTGAGCAAGTCGCACAGTTTTATCAAGGCGACTGTGTTTGACGTCCATATCGCGCTCGAACTTTCCGGATACGATTCTTAAAAAAGCCAAACGATCGCGATGCGCCTTATCCATATTGGCTTGTATTTTAAAAACAAAAGCCGAGAAAAAATCATCCGTCGGTACAACACTTGAGGGAACAGCCTCTTTTCCTTGAGGCTCTGGAGAATATTCTTTGAATTTTTCGAGTAACGTAGGAACTCCGAAGTTAGATCGCGCACTTCCAAAAAGAACAGGAGTCACCTTACAATCAAAATAGTTTTCTTTTGTGGGAATTCCCAAGGCACCATCCAAGAGCGCGAGTTCATCTTTTAATTTTTGAAGTTCCTCTTCATCCAAGTATTCTTTGAGAGCAGGATCATCAGGCTCAACTGCCAAACGCTCGATTGTTGCTTTCTGCCCCACTTTTTCGGAACTTGTGTAGAGATGAAATTCTCTTGTGACTCGGTCGTAAACACCCTTGAAACGATCGCCCATTCCCACGGGCCACGTGAGAGGAAGCGCTTCGATTCCCAAAACTTCTTCAATTTGTTTGATCAAATCAAAAGGATCCAACGCCTCGCGATCCATTTTGTTGATAAAAGTGAGAATTGGAAGACCACGTAATTTACAAACTTCAAAAAGTTTTTTGGTTTGCTCTTCCACACCTTTCGCAGCGTCCATAATCATGAGTGCCGTATCCACAGCCATCAGTGTACGATAAGTATCTTCACTAAAATCTTTGTGGCCAGGAGTATCGAGAAGATTCAACTTCAAGCCTTGATATTCAAATTGCAAAACGCTGGAGCTGACAGAAATCCCCCGCTCTTGCTCCAGCTGCATCCAGTCGCTCACCGTTTTGCGGCGATTCGCTTTTGCTTTGACTTCACCCGCTACGCGAATTTGTCCGCAATAAAGCAAGAGTTTTTCGGTAAGCGTTGTTTTACCGGCATCGGGGTGAGAGATAATTGCAAAAGTTCGGCGTCGTTTGATCTCGGCCGCTGTAATGGGATCCATAAGTAAAGTCTGGGTAGTCTACAACAGACCATCACGTCTGAACAAGGCATCTGGATCGGGTTTTCGTCCTCGAAAGCGCTCGTACAAGACATCAGGATCTTCGGTATTTCCGCGACTTAAAATTTCTCGACGAAATTTGTCGGCAATTTCTCGGTTATAAATGCCCTTTTCCTCAAAGTACTCAAAGGCATCGGCATCTAAAACCTCAGCCCACTTGTAAGAGTAGTACCCCGCAGAATACCCACCCCCAAAGATGTGAGAAAAACTTGGAGAAAGACTTGTTCCAGGAATTTTCTCCATGGTCAGATAAGGCTTGAGCGTTAAAGTCTCAAACGCTTCCACATCTGTGTGATCATCCAACTTGAGAGCTGGATTGGTAGCAAGAGGACCATCATGGTGCCAAGCCATATCTAAAAGAGCTAACTGAGCTTGTCTCAAAGAAGCGCTAGCCGCCAAAAACTTTTTGGAAGCCTTAATTTTTTCAATCAATTCGTTGGGTAAAGAAGCTCCTGTTTCAAAATGAGATGCCACAAGCTTTAACCCCTCTTCGTTATTCACCCAGTTTTCCATGATCTGAGAAGGAAGCTCCACAAAATCCCACCACACATTTGTTCCTGCAAGACCTCTGACTTCACAATTCGACAACAACTCATGAGAAGCATGACCAAATTCGTGAAAAAGAGTGTTCACTTCATCGAAGCTCAAAAGAGAAGGCTTCGTCGCTGTTGGTTTTGTAAAATTACAAACATTGACCACATGCGGACGTAATTTTTTACCGCCCACAGAACCCTGCCCACGAAAATAAGTCATCCATGCGCCAGGCCTTTTTTTCTCACGCGGGAAAAGATCTAAGTAAAATAATCCGAGATAAGAACCATCCGAATCTTTGACTTCGTAAACTCTGTTTTCGGGATGATATTTGGGAATATCCATTCGCTCGGCAAAAGTAATTCCAAAAAGACGAGTCGCATGATCGAAAAGTCCTTGAATCACTTTTTCCATGGGGAAATAAGGTCTCAATTCTTCTTCATCGAAGTTCAGAACTTTCTTTTTTAATTTCTCTGCATAAAAAGCAGAATCCCAAGGTTTAAATTCTTCTTTGAATCCCTCAGCTTTTGCGAATTCTTTGAGTTCCGCCAGTTCCTTTTCTGCTTTTGCTTTTGAAACACTCACGACACGCAAAAGAAACTCCTTCACTGTCTGAGGATTCTTAGCCATTCGTTCTTTTAAAACGTAATCCGCGTGACTCTTAAACCCTAACAATAAGGCTCGTTGATGTTTGAGATTCGTAATTCGAATGCAGTTGGCTTTGTTATCAAACTCACCCTTCATGCAACGAGTAGCATAGGCTCTCCACATTTTTTCTCTGAGCTCTCGCTTTTCAACATACGTCACAAAGGGAATGTATGTCGGCGCATCGAGAGTCAACAAAAAGCCCTTGATATTCTTCGCCTCTGCTTTTTGTTTGGCTTCTTCAATATTACGCTCAGGCAATCCCTTAAGATCTGCTTCATTTTCAACAACAAGTTGGAACGCAGCTGTATCTTTGATCAAATTCTCTTGGAACTTTAAAGACAAAAGGCCTAATTCTTCATCGATTTTTTTGAGAATTTCTTTTTTATCAGCAGGAAGATTCACTCCGTTTCGAACAAAAGATCGGTAAACTTCGTCATTAAAACGACTCCATTCTTTGAAGTCAGTTTTTTTTATTTCGTTTCGAGACTGCTCAATTTTTTTAAAAATTTCTGTATCTAAAGCCACTTCATTCCCAAACTTGGAGAGTTCAGGTTGAATTTCTTGAGCATACGCATGCATCTCTGGGGTGCCGTCGGACCCTAGCAAATTAAAAAAAACAGAACTTGTCTCATTCAACTCAAGATCCATTTCTGAATAAGACCTCAGAAACTGAACAGGGTCCTGTATCGAAGCTTGGCTTTTTAATTTTGCAAAACGTTCTCGGGCAAGCTTCAAGCCCTCTTGAAAGTTCTTTTTATATTCGTCGAGATTAACGGTCGAAAAGTCGATGGCTCCATCAAAACTTACTTTTTTCATGCTCATGATGCTTTTAATGATAGCACAGCCATTGCCCTGTAGCCGATAAAGCCCCTCCTAACGCGCGCGGTCTTTTTTCATGGAATTCAAAGCAAAGCCATGCTTTTATAGAGATACAAACACATGAGCCAAAAAAAACGAAAGCATGTGAAAATGCTTTTTTGGATAGGCCAAATGGCAAGCTACCTTTGCCTTGTTCATTGTCTTGCCACGGTTGCGCTCACGTTCATCGCTCCCTCACTCTTACGACTTATGCCTCACAACAATTACGTTGAATATGGTGCGTGGGCTTTCGTGTTGGTCTCTAGTCTTTTCTTGCTCAGTCGCGCTCCCAAGCGAAAATGGCATCCATGGACTCTCGGAATTATTTTTAGCTGGGGAACTTTAGCGCTTCTCTTTCACAATCACTCTGTTTTTGCGTCAGCCTTTATGACTCTGGCACTATTTCAACTCTACCTCACACTTTCACATCACATGACCGAACACACAGGCGATGATGAATGCTGCACACATCCCGAGCACTCTCACCATCACCATAAAAACAACTCTCCCAAAAAAGGAAAATCTTCTCTATGACGGATGGATCAAAAGGGCAAATGACCCTTCCGATTCAATTTTTTAGAGAACTCGATCGAAATTTTCACAAAGGAGGTCGAAGCTTTTACTTCTTCGATCTCGACGACAACGTTTTACATCTTCCATCTGAGCTTGTTTTATTTAAAAAAAGCGATTCTTCTATGAAAAGTGTTTCTACCGAAGATTGGATTGAATTCAAAGAACACATGAACAATCCGTCTTCTCCGTGGTTTGAATACGAAAGCCGCTTTGATGAGCACCACAACTCTTTCATGAATTTTAGAGATCGCACAATTGATCCCAAAACAGAAGAGCAAGCACTCATCATGGATCTTCGCCGCGCTCTGAAAGATCCTCAAGTGGAATGGAAGGGACCTTCGTGGAATTTCTTTGCCTACGCTGTCGAAAATTCCAGACCTCTTTCGATCATCACAGCACGCGGTCATCATCCTCACACCATCAAACGAGCGATCAACCATCTTGTTCAAACACGAGATCTTGTGACTCATCCAAACTATCTTGGCGTCTACCCCGTTTCGCACTCGCCGACTCGATTCGAACTTGAAGACAAAGATCTAAAGCTCGGCGTTCCCGAACTCAAAAAAAGAGCGATCCACCAATCAGTCAAAGATGCCTTCGATTGCTATGGCTACAATCCCCATCATCGCTTTGGAATGTCGGATGACGATCCCGAAAATCTCAAACTCATTTTAGAAGCTTTTGTGGAATTGAAAAAAGAATTTCCCGAAAATGCTTTCTTTGCGTTTAACACGCAAAATCGTAAACTCGTCAAACATGAAGTGACCATTGGTGGAGGCATCGATGAAAACGATGTAAAACCACACCAAGGAAAACTTTTTGATGATGAATGAATGGGTTGTCTTTCACCTTGGAGTCGCAGCACTTCTCTTTTTAGATCTTGCAGTTCTTAATCGTAAAGAACACGTTATTGAATTCAAAGAAGCTCTTAAGTGGAGTGCTTTCTGGATTTCTCTCGGTCTTGGATTTGGTTTTTACATCTATCTTTCACGAGGAATAGATTCCGCGCTTGAATACTACGCGGCCTACATTATTGAAGAATCTCTATCGGTAGACAATCTGATGGTCTTTGCTGTGATTTTTGCTTCCTTTAATATCGAAAGAAAACATCAGCATCGCCTCCTTTTTTGGGGAATCATGGGCGCGATCATCATGCGTGCCATTATGATCACCGCTGGAACTCAACTCATTCAGCAATTTCACTTCATCATGTATATCTTTGGAGCGATTCTCCTCTTTACGGGAATTAAGTTTCTTCTCTCAAAGGGAGAAAATCACTTCGATCCTCGTGCCTCAAAAGTCTTTCATTTGGCAAAAAAATTCTTGCCCATCACAGACGAACCCCACAATGGCCATTTCTTCAGGTACGACCCGCACAGTAAACACCACTCTTTTACTTTGTATTTTATCGCTTTATTGATTGTCGAAAGCACGGATGTCTTGTTCGCAATTGATTCTGTTCCTGCTGTGCTAGCCATTAGCCGAGACACTTTTGTGGTTTACACCTCAAACATTGCTGCGGTCATGGGACTCAGGGCGCTTTTCTTTGTCCTCGAAGATCTCATCAAAAGATTTCATCTTCTGCAGCCTGCATTGGGTCTTGTTTTGAGTTTTGTAGGAATCAAAATGCTCATTGAAAAATGGTACGTCATTCCTGTGGGAGTGAATCTTGCGATCGTCTTAGGAATTCTGATCAGCGCAGGAATTTTATCGAAAATGCTGCCTCAAAAAACAAAGCATTAAACTAGAGAACGTCTTCTTTGCCCAAAGACTTGATGTATAGATATACAGAGTCTGCAGCGACTTCGGGAAGCAATCCGTATTTTTCTTTGTATTTTTTGAGCCATGCGCGACTGGGGCCGCCGTTTACACCCAACATTTGGCCGTTGTACGGAGCCGCTTTTGATGAATCATACCAAGGCTGCTTGAAGCTAGAGTTATGAGCAATCGCACCGTTGAGAATAAGGTGAGTCGTGGCTTGCTTCATTTTTGAGCGAAAACCCTCTTTGTCTTTTGCAAAAGCCGCATCTCCACCCAAAATCTTATAAATCTTCCAAGATTTTGGATTTTGAAGATTGGCAGCTATTTTTACGTTTCCATTCACACCACCCACTCCATGGCAATAAACACAGGAATTGGCTCCACTTTGGTTGTAAAGTCCGTTTCCGGTGGCTTCACGAGGAATATTTGGATTTAACTTGGAATTTAGTGGGTTTGAAGCCGTTTGGGCGTTCAAAAATGAAGAAATAAATAAAAAAGTGAAAAAAATCTTCGCGGACACTAGCAAAACGTTGCGCATAAGGATATTTCTAAACGGAATTGTTCAAGGGGCCAAGTGCTTTTTGAAGGATTAATAAGAAGCTGGTAAACGCTCAAAAAGCGAAGGTCAGGTAGCTCAGTCGGTAGAGCAGAGGATTGAAAATCCTCGTGTCGGGGGTTC
>CANIGN010000037.1 GCA_947467125.1 Bacteriovoracaceae bacterium
GTGATTTGTTCTTCCGCTCTTCCAGTGCTGAAGTTGTCGATGCGGCTTTCACGACCAGAACTTGCTTTTGCGATGATCACATCTTTGCGTGTGATTTTAGACTGAATGGCTTCGACTCTTTCTGAGTTTGGATTTCTTATTTTAAGATTTAACTTTCCTTTAGCGAGTTCTTTGTAGCTTTCAAGAAAGCTACTCATGTCTGTTGATCCTGACATTTCTTTGATGTTCATCGTCCATACTTCTAAAGTGATGTCTTCTTTTAAGTTTTGAAGAATCTTAATTGTTTGATCACTTAATGAGTGAAGTTGATTACGAGTCACGTCCCATTTCTTATTTTTTTGAACAGATGTCCAGTTGAGAACGCTTAAGATTCCCACAAGGGCAATTGTTGAAATGATTGTGCTGAGTCCCCATTGGCTGGAACGTTTTTTAAACCATGAGACAACCCATTCGATACTAAAGATAATCCACAGAACAAGGCCCACACCTAAAAGGGTTACGCATGAAAGTGGAACCCATGAAAGTTCCCAAACTCCAGGAACAAAGTGATAAAGAATAACGATTGCAAAAAGTGCAAAAAGAAAAAGCTTAAGTCCTAATTTACCTAACATGATCAGCTCCTCCACGAATAAGATTCAACAGATTTTTGAGTTAAGAAAAGACCGAGGAAAATTCCTGAAGCAAAGAACACAAGCGTTTTGAGGTCGATTGTTCCTTGCATCATGCCTGTGAATTGTTCCATGACAGCCATATGAGAAAGAATGGGTTTTAGAATGCCTTCCGTGCTTTGTGCTGCAAAACTGACCAGCCAAAATCCAAAAAGATTTGCAAAGGTCAGCATTACCGCCGTGAGAGCAGAGTTTGCAACACTTGACCAAAAGAGTCCGACTGAAATGTAGAGCGAACTAATCAGAATGAGTCCCAAGTATGTTGAAGCGACAACACCAGGGTCAGGTCCAAAGCGCCATCCTCCATGACTGTAAAGGGTAAGGAAAGCTGGAAATACAAGAGTTACAGCAAGCATGAGACCCACAACTGAGAGAGCTGAGAAGAATTTGCCCAAAACAATTTCAAGGGTGCTAATCGGAGAGGTCAATAAAAGAACGAGCGTGTTTTTTTTCACTTCATCCGTAAAAAGTCCCATCGTAAAAAAGGGAATAACAAAAAGAAGAAGTGTGTTGACGTTGCCATACAGTGCTTCGCCAAAGCGATCAATGGTTATGGATTCTCCACCCATCATGGCTTGTTGGCGCTCATAAAAAAGATAAGCCTTTAAGAAAAGAAGAAACATAATTCCTACGACAAAAGAAAAGGCTCCGATAAAAACGTAAGCCATTGGAGTGTAGAAATAACTTTTTAAATCTTTTTTCCAAATTTTTAATATATTTCCAAAATTCATAAATTCCTCCTCACGCGTTTCCTGATTGAGTGGATTGAACAAGGTTTGAAGCATCTTGAGAAACAATTCTCAAATAAGCTTGTTCCAAAGATTCTCCAGATCCACGAGTGAGACTTTCAACGGAGCCATCAACCAAGATTGTTCCCATGTTGATGAGAAGAACTCGGCTACAAGTCATCACCACTTCGGGGAGAATGTGTGTTGATAAAATCACAGTATGTGAATTCGCAAGACTTCGAATTAAATTTCTAATTTCAACAATCTGTACAGGGTCTAGTCCGACGGTTGGTTCGTCAAGGATGACAACTTCAGGATTGTGAACGAGTGCTTGTGCAATTCCTACGCGTTGTTGGTATCCCTTGGAGAGGGTTCCGATGATTTGTCCTGCGCGACTTTTAAGTCCACAGCGTTCGATGATGTAATCGAGTCTTTCGGGGCGTTCCTCACGTGGAACTTGTTTGAGCGAAGCAACGTAATCGAGATATTCTCGAACGCGAAGTTCTGGATAAACGGGTGGATGTTCTGGAAGGTATCCAACCTTTCTTTTTACCTCGAGAGCTTCATCGATAATGTCGTGGCCTGCAACTGTGACTTCGCCACTCGTTGCGGGCATAAAGCCGCTTAGTATTTTCATGGTTGTCGATTTTCCGGCACCGTTTGGTCCGAGCAATCCCACGATTTCGCCTTTATTAACTTTAAAAGAGATTTCGCGAAGAGCTTGGTGGGAACCGTATTTTTTTACAAGTTTATTGACTTCAATCATAGCAACTGAGCCTCCCAGTCCAAGAGCTATGCCAAAAAAGCTAAGCTATGGACTTATTTCGTTATTTCCTTAGTAAGAAGCATAAATCTGTAACTTTTGAAGTCAAGACCGCAGGGATTAATTCGTAAGGGGCTTGGTTTTGTGTTGAAAATTGGTGAGTCGGCACGGGCTCGAACCGTGGACCCTCTCCTTAAAAGGGAGATGCTCTACCGACTGAGCTACCGACTCATCCAGGGAACACTCATGAAATAGGACTAAGTGAGCGGTGAAGCAAGGCTAAAGCTGTACTTTTTTTTATTTTTATAAAAATTTTCACAAAAACACTCGATCAGCACTTTGACGCTTCCTTGATCTAGAGCAATTCGCTCCTAGTGTATTCTGTTTTTAGATATGTTTTTCTCTCGTTCATCCTTTAAATTTTTAGGAATTCTTATCTTTTTTTCTTCTTCGCTTTTACATGCCCGATATGGATTAGGCCTTTGGGCTGTTGGTGGAGCGGATGTAGGAGGGGCTTTTTTAAGTTCTAATGTCGTGAATCCTGTTGGAAGCTCAGTAAATGCAACCTTAAAAGAGCAAGATAAATCTGGATTGTTCTATAACGTAAAGGGGGGATTGAGTTGGTATATATCCTCAGTCTTTGCTTTGGATGTTTTAGGGGGATGGTCGAGTGTGAATGTGGTTGGTAAAACTGCTACTGGAGGTAAGGCTGTTGAAATTCATCATAATTTAGCAATTGCTGAAGTATTTCCAAGATTTCGATTTGGAGATTTGGGTCGTTGGCAATTTGGGCCTCTTTATCGGGGTTATTTTGGATCAAATACCGGGTTTTCAGAAAATACAAATAGTACTGCAACTAATGTGTCTCCTTCAAACTTCATAGGCGTGGGTTTTAATTACGACATCAGAAGTGCGACTGAAAAAACTCTTTACAGAGTGGGGCTTCAAGCTTTGACGGATATGTCAGATCCGCGAAGTATTTATATGGGAAGTTTTTCTTTTCAGTTTGGGTTTGACCTTTTTGGAAGCGGAGATGAGTCCGAATATTCGATGCAGCCCGAGTTTTATCCCGGAGAAGAAGTGCGCCCTTTGCCTGTTATTCATCGATTGCCAGTGATCGAAGAAGGTATCTCGGTTCGAGAATCCGAGCCAATGCCTTTAAAGGATGAGTTTAACGAAATGCCTATTGAGAAAGCTCCTCCAGCTGAAGCTCCTTTGTTTCAGGACTTACAAGGTCAAACTGAAGAGCCTGCTTTGGAAGCACCCGTTCAAGCCTTAGCTCCCACTAAAGAGGAAGTTCCATCTGTCGTGATTCAATTGCCGTCTGATAGCTTTCAATTTGCAAGCGGAATGTCTCACATAGGTTCTTCTAAGAGCAGAGAGTATTTGCAAGGTTTAGGAGCCTTTTTAGGCCAGAGTGATCAATCTTTTCAAAGTTTAGTGGTTGTTGGGCACACTGATAAAAGGGGGCCTAAGGGAAGAGAGCGCGAAGTGAATCTAGAGCTTTCTCAAGCTCGCGCAAAAACGGTTTATGAAGCTCTTGTTGCAGGTGGAGCAAGAGCAGAGAAGCTTCGATTTGAGGGAAAGGCTTTTGATGAGCCTGTTGAGGGTGCGCCTGATAATCCAAAAGGTTGGAAGCTTAATAGAAGAGTTGAGTTAAGTTTGGAAGCGGTTTCAGATCCAAGCTCTATGGTTGAAGGGATTAATCAGCTCAATGAGAAGTTTGGTATCAAGCAAAAAGCAATGATTAAGCGTTAGTTTGGATTGTGTTCTCTTGATCTAGTATTTCTTCACTTTGTGGGAGCGATCCTTTTTCTTTTGCAAAAAAAATTCCTTTTTCAGGGCAATCTTCAAGCGTCCAGGGAAGGGCTGTGTCGAAGCCTCGAGCTTCGTTGATGATCCCCAGGTTTGGTTCTTCGAGTTCAGTAATTGTATTTGCGAAAACGTGTTTAAGGCTTCTTTTAAGAGCTTTTTCAAAAGAGCTTAACTCTTTGGGGCTTTTTAAAAGATCATTGTGAAGGTATGTAAAAGTTTCAACTTTTTGAGCACTTAAAAAAGCAAAACTTAAGTAGAGCTTAGATTCGTAGCGAACCGGTATCGCAACAAAGGAGTCTGCTGTAGGCTGCTCAGATTGAGGAAAGGTATATTCAGCGGCTAGTACGCCTTCAGCTTCACGCGCTTCTTCAAGATAAGAATGATTTTTAACGAGAAATTCTTCAGATTGTTTTTTACCGTAACAGTTTTGGAAGTTTTTTAATCCTAATGTCCAGTATAGCTTAGGAGCAGAATAGGTTTCTTCGCCTGATCGCAAAACCCACAAGTTGTCTTCGTGTTTGACTTCACTGATAGGTTTTTCATTTTGAATGAAGTTTTGAAGTTGGCTTTGAAGGATTTCAGAAGAAGAGTTTTTTAATTTATAAGTCGAGCAATCAGAAAAGTAAGCTTGCCATTGAGGAAGAACAAAGGCCCATTCTTTTGAAGACCAATCTACTTCATTGGGGCTAAGCCATTCGCGATCCCACCAAACTTTCAGTGCAGGAATTTTTTTTTCGAGTTCAAAAGAATCGTCAATTTCTTGAGAGTTTGGAAAAAGCCTTGAAGCAAAAAAATTACTTCCTCCAATGCGAGAGGAAGCTTCAAGGGCGATGATCTTTAATGAACTTTCCTTGTTTTTTTGAATAAGATCCTTCAAGAGGGGAAGTCCGACACTCCCGCATCCAGCTACGAGAATATCAAAGGTCTTCATCGAGCGGTAGCTTCCTCGTTCATGAATGCTTTTTTGATCATTTCTTCATTCAACAAAGTTTCTGACCTTTGAGCAACCTCTTCAGAGGGAACTTTTAATATTTTATTTTTGATTTTTGTTAAATAAAGCTCGACACTTTTCGCATCAAAGTTTACGAATCTTTGCGGATCGGGATTAGGGAATTCTTGGAAAGCTGTCGACAAGGGAGCCCAGATGCCATCTGTGATTTGGAGGAGTTCTAAGCCGTCTTTTCCTATTAACAAGAGATCTCCCTCTGAATTTTTAATTTCAGTTCTCAATTCTCTTAACTTTTCGAGTGCAAGTCGAGCGTCAGCAGGAAATGTTGAGGGGTTTGTGTTTGCAGGATTAATAGCGCCTGCTTTTAATTTTTGAAATTCTTTCATGAGAGCTTCAAGCTTTTCTGTTTTTTTGAAGTAAACATTTTTGAGATCAGTTATTTTTTGGAATCGAGCAGATTTTAATTTTTCTTCTTCTTTTTGAAGTTCGGGTCCTTCTGGTAAGTGCCCTCTTTGAAGAGTCACTTCTCCCAAGTAAGTTTGGTCAACTTTTGCGATCAGCCTGTATTTTCCAGTGGGCAAGGTTTTTCCGCCATCAGATAAGGGGCCAACAACAAAAAACCCATTTACAATTGAAGTTTTACCTTCGATTACTTTGGGAAGGGCCATTAAATGCGCCCCTGGAACGGGGTAAATTCGATATTCAATATCTTTTGAGTTTACGTTTGTTGAAACAGCGCCTTTTAAAATAGGAAATTCTTCGTCAATTCGATCACGAGCCACAACAAAACCAGTACCGACAATATCGTTGCGGTTTCGATAGTTTCGAAGTTCAGCCCAGTCTTTTTTTGCAAAAGGATCTTCAGTAGCAACAGGATTTTGTTCGCTTGGATTGTTTTTAGATAAGAGGTTTATTTCTTCTTGGGAGACTGGATTCCAAAAGTAAAAAACGGCTGCCGCTACAGTGAGAATGATGGAAGAAATTAAAAAGGTTTTAGCTTTATCATTCCGTTTCTGCTGTTTTGCGGAAAATGGGATTTTGTCGAATTCATCGGAGATACTTTTTTCGCTGTGAGTGGGGCTACTTTTTTCTTCAAAAAGTTCTTTGAAAAAACTTATTTCGCTGAGAGCTTTCCAGTCGGCCATTCCTTCTGTGTATGCGTTGCATGAAGAGTTTAGGGTTTTTGTCAGAATTTTGTGTCTGACTTCAACTTCTTTTATAGGGCCAACTTCTTTGCCGTCTATGTAAACAAACCATAAGCGATTAGGGTCAACATTGTGCATGATTTTAGTATAGACAAGCTCAGGGATAGATAAACCTTAAAGATTCTTGAAATGTAAAAAACTTGACGTACAAAGCCATATTATTCTCTCGCCTGCTGCTTTAGAAGCTTAGTTATATAACCGAATAAAAAATTAATGATTAAAAAGTTGAGAGAGTTAAAGGCTTTGGTGGTGACAAGAATTGATACTTTTCAAAAAAGTTTATTTTTTGAGCTTTTAATGACCTCAAAAAGATGGATTTTAATCACATTTGCTTTTGGTGTATTATCGGCAATCCTTAACGTTTCAACGGCTGCATTGTTTTTACCATCTATGATGAGGGTTTTGGATCCTCATCAAAAAATTCCAGTTTTTAATAAAATAGATGCTTTTGCAGAAAGATTTTTTGTAATAGATCAAAAGTACTTTTTTTATTCATTTTTATTCATTTTTGTTTTTATGCTTTTGAAGGTTTTTTTTCAGCTTATGAGGGAAAAGGTTGCTGTAAAATTTGTGATTCGTCATTCTTTGTACATAAAGAAAAGACTTTTGAATCATTTCAATTCAAAAGAAATAAGTTTTTTTATAAGAGAGGGGAGCTCTGTCGTTCTTACATTCTTGGATTCTTATGTGTACAATTCGATGTGTGTTGTAAATAGTTGTTTAAGTACTATTTCTTATTTTTTTACTATATCTTTTTCTTTATTGCTCATGGTTAAAGTTTCTTGGCCTTTGAGTTTTATGGTAGGCATCCTTAGTTTTCCGCTTGTTATTATTTCTAGAAAGTTAAGAAATTCTTTTCAAAAAAGCATTGCTGAATGGGGAGTGGGTTTAAAGTTAATGAACCAGGATCACGTGAATTATAGTGCCGGAATTCGTTATTTAAAATTAGCGAATGAGGAAGAGTCGGAGTCTTTAAGTATTTTAGAAAGGAGTAAGAAACCCTATAGTGCCTATGCAGAATATAACGTTATTGGTTTTATTAGCAATCAAATGAATGAACTGTTTGGAGTCATTACCTTATCTTTAATGGTGGCCCTTTACTTCTTTAATCCTTTTAAAGTTTTTAGTTCCTCTACAGCTTTGATTTTTAGTTTTCTGATGGTTTTGGCTAGAGGAATACAATCTTATAATGGGTTCTTGAATTCATTGAATTCGTTCATTAAGGATTTTTCTTTTTTAAAAAGAATTGAAAGTTTATTGAATGATAAAAGCGAAATGGATACAGATTGGGGACAACTTAATCTTTCTGGTTTAGAAACAAATATTGAATTTAAAAATCTAAGTTTTATCTACCCTCAAACTAAAAGAACTGTTTTGAATTCAGTTGATTTAATTTTTCCAAAAGGAAAACATATAGCGATTGTCGGACCTAGCGGATCAGGAAAGTCGACGTTAGTTGATTTGATTCTGGGATTTTATAGGCCTACAGGCGGACAGGTATTTGTGAATGGCAAAAATTATCAAGAATACAAGATAAAAGATTACCGAAAGCTTTTTGGATTAGTGTCTCAAGAGTCAAATATGTTTTTTCCCACAATACGTGAAAATTTGGTTTTATTTAAGCCTGATGCTTCAGAGTTAGAAATTCGTAGAGCTTTGGATCAAGCGGATGCTCTGGAATTTATAGATAAACTACCAGATGGCGTTGATACAGTTATTGGAGAGCGAGGAGTTAAGCTTTCTGGTGGACAAAAACAAAGGCTTTCAATTGCTCGAGCTCTTTTGCATAATCCACAAATTTTGATTTTTGATGAAGCAACAAGCTCTTTGGATTCCCTATCTGAAGCGAGAATCATTGAGTCTATTAAGAAGGCAAGCGTTGGGCGAACCTCGATTACGGTTGCTCATAGGCTCTCAACGGTCATGCATTGCGATAAAATCATCTTTCTGGAAAATGGATGGGTCATGGAAGAAGGAAGTCCACAAGAACTTATGGCAAAGCATTCTAGGTTTAGAAAATACGCAGAATCCCAAAACCTAAAGATGTCCGGATAGTTCTATTCGTTTTTAAAAGCTTCTTTGACGAAATGCCCGCTCCAGTTGCTTGGCTCGCTTATTCCTAACAAATGCAAGGTCGTAGCAGCTGTGTCTGTTGTTTTTATGGGAATCTGTAGTTCTGATTTTTCAACTTTGTAGCCCCATGCAATCCAAGGAATATTCGTATCATCAGCACTGTTACTTCCGTGGCCTTTTGCAGTGCCGCCGTGATCAGCTGTGATGATAAGTGTGCAGTTTCGTTTTGATTCTTTGAGTGCTGTCACTAATTCACCAAGCGCTTTGTCGCTTTCTTCTAGAGCTTGAATCTGCTCAGGCGACTCCCAGCCAAATTTGTGGCCAGCTTTGTCTGCGTCTTGAAAGTGAACGAAGGTGAGATTTGGCTTTTCTTCTTTAAAGTAGGAAGCAGCCTCTGTTGCGATTTGCTGAGAAGTGCGGTCAAAGTAAGTGAATTTATCAAGCGTCTGAGGAGTGTTGAAGTGCCTAAATTTTTGCTTCGTTGCAAATAGAGCAGTCTTCATTCCTTCGTTTTTTGCGAGAGTAAAAATTGTTGGGATTGTGATGAGTCCCTTTTCTTCTCTCCAGTCATTCCATAGGAATCTATGAACGCTGGGCTCAACTCCTGTGATCATAGAAGTGTGCGAAGGCAGAGTAAGAGAAGGGAAGATTGTCTCGGCTTTCCATGTAAAGGCGCCCTCACTGACAATTTTTGAAAGAACGGGCATTTTTGCCTTGTGAATGGAGGCAGGTTTTCCGCCATCAAAACTTACGATCATGACGCATTCTTGTCTTTCAGCGTTTAGCCTGAATACTGAAATAATTGAAAAAACAAAAAGAAAATAAAAAGGTTTAAATTTCATCTGCAGGTTATCCGTTGATTATCCTACACGATTGCAGGCTTTGCTGACAAAGTTATTAAAGACCTGCTGTAAGGAATCTTTTAGGCGCCCCTGTTATAAGTAAAAGCCTACATGACTCTTTAGGTTTTTGAAGTTTAGGAGTGTTTGCAGTTTGAGCGCTTTCTTGAATGCTTTGAGGCTTAATTGAATTATTTTTTCTATCTTTTATGTAGGTCAAAAGTTTTTTTGCAATTTTACTGTTGAAGTCATTCGATATTTCTTCAAGAAATTTTTCTGAAAAAATATCTTTTAAAGCATATTTGTAAGTGGAGTAGCTTGCGCCTGCAATAGTGAGTGTCCAGATGATTTCTTTAATGCCTTGGTAATGTAAAAACTGTGAAGCAGAAACAAGAGTCGTTGCGAGTCCCCCAATGAGAGCGGATCCTATTGCCATTGCGATTTGTTTATTCTCGGGGCTTAGTTTTTGTAATCGGCTGCTCAATAAACAGGAGGGGGCTACGTCTGAGAGAAGTTCTTTGATGCTCGAGGTGAATTGATTCACCAAAAATCCTACTCCTACGGCTTGAAGGCTTAAGTCATTAAAGTGAATTCCAAAGAGGGAGCTTTGTTCGTTGATAATTTTGAGCAGAGTGGTGGGGTTGAATGTTGCAAGAATTGTAAACATCGAAGCGGTGCTGATGAGGTGGTAGATGTTGGTGACGCTCCATCCTCCAATGAAAATGACGCCTAAATTTTTAACGATTCTATGGCGGATTTTGTAGCGGCCGCTTCCGTCGTCAAACTCGGGAACAGCGTAGGGTTTTAGAATAGAGAATTTTTTAAAAAAAGCATCCGTAATGATTCTGTAATCATTGTTTATTTCGGGGGCCTTCCATTGAAAAGCTGCGGCTTCGCTCGCGGTGCTTAACGCCCATATGAATGCAGGTATAAAGTAGTAATCAAATTTACTGTAGTAGAGAGCAAAGTTCGCTACTCCCACTCCTATGCTTTTGATGAGGGTGATGGGAGTTCTAAGTTTTTTATAGGAAAGTTCTTTTTTTTTGTAGTGTTCTTCAATCAAGAGTGGAAAGTCTTCGTATCTTTTATCGGGATAGAGCTTTTCAATTTCTTGAATCGTTTCAAGTGCAGTTATTTTTTCTTTTATGTTTAAAGGAATAAGGGCGTATTGTGGATGGGTTTTTAGTTTTTCAGGGAGAGAGGTTTCTTCTATGTCAAAATCATTCGCGATGATGATATTTGTGGCAGGGGAGAGTTCGTTAGTTTCTTTTTCAATTTGAAGAAGAGCGCTTTCGAGATCTGGCACTTTTGATATTTCAACGCTTAAGATGTCTCTTGAGTTTTTATGAGGAATTTCAAGCGTCACTTTTTCGATGTTTTCTGCGTAGGCTGCAAGGGTCAAAGATGTGTAAAAAAGAACTTTTGTGAATATATTCACGAATAACTCCACGTTTTTTTGTTTATTTGTAGAAGAGGTTAAAGATGAGTTTTTAGAGATATTTTTGGCCGTGGAGGGCCATCATCATGCTGCTCATAAGCATAGACATAGCAGAGAGAGCAAGCTGGTTCATTGAGCTTACTTCTAGATGAATTTTTTCTTTTGAGCAAGTGCGATTCGCTTCTTGTTTTCAATACTTCTGAAATGAAGCGTTTGAATTTTGTCGTAAAAAGCAAAAATGCATCCGATAAGCTTAGGAGAGGGCAATTTAAATTGAAAATGGATACAAAAGAGGATTTTTTTTCGAAAGATTACGTTCAGGCTCGCTCGCGTTTTCTAGCAGCTCTCGATTCACTTCAAGAAAAAGTAGATCATTCCGCTTATGAGGTGAGGTCTTCTCAGCTTCCTTCTTTATATTTAGATGTGGCACATATATCTGCAACTCGAGGAAAGAAAAAATTATTTATTTTGAGCTCTGGAGTTCACGGGAGTGAGGCTCCTGTGGGGAGCGCCTTACAACTATCTTTTTTAAAAAAAATTGCACCTCGTCTCGATTTTTCAAATACAGGAATCCTTCTTTTGCACTCCATTAATCCTTATGGCTTTGTAACGGGGCGAAGGGTGACTGAAAGTAATATCGATTTAAATCGAAATTTTTTTAATCAACCTGAAAAAATAAAAGAGCTTAAGAATCA
>CANIGN010000038.1 GCA_947467125.1 Bacteriovoracaceae bacterium
AAAGAGCAATGGCAAGATAAAGATCAATCTAAAATTGCTGCAGATAAAGTTTTTAAAGCTCAATACGGCATTCAAAAATTCAAAGGGACTCACCCTAAAATTATGCAGCATTACCTCTCACAGCAAAGCGAAACCCACCCTCATGCCCATGCAATTTTAACTCCCAAAAGTTTTGACCTAAAAAACTTTCGCCTTTTACTTTCCGATCTAATTGAACGCTCAACCGGACACCGACTTGGGGAGTTCAAAAGCTATTCTAGGTTATATTAATTTATTGAATCATGAAACTCAAAAAAGCCGCACCTGAAAGCTCTCAAGAAATTACCTTACTCGTAAACTCAGCATACAGAGGCGAATCGTCGAAAGCAGGTTGGACAACAGAAGCTGACTTGTTGGGCGGACAAAGAAGCGATGAGAATTCTATTAGCGAATTAATTCAGAGAAAAGATTCCGTAATTCTTACCCACGTAAACGAAAAAAATGAAATGATCGCCTGCGTACATCTCGAGAGAAAAAATAATCAAACAACTTACCTGGGAATGCTCACTGTTAAACCAACACTACAAGCAAAGGGGCTTGGTAAAATTCTTTTAAAAGAAGCAGAAGATTATTCAAGAAATTATTTTAAAAGTTCAAAAATAGTAATGACTGTCATTCACCTGCGATCAGAACTCATCGGATGGTACGAAAGACGCGGTTACAAAAAAACTGGAGAAACCCGCCCCTTCCCCATGAATGATCCAAAGTTTGGCCTACCTAAAACAGAGCTTTTTTTTATCGTTCTTGAAAAAATACTTTAGCCTTGAGGTTCAAGCTTTTTACATTTCGGGCAAGATTCCCCCAAAACGTAATAAGGACTTTTCACGTCTTCAGGCAAAAGAGGCGCACGACACGCATAACACTGAGTTGTATCTGTTTCGATCAAAGAGGCATCCACCCCAATACGCTTATCAAAAACAAAACACTCTCCCTCGTAATGCTCGTTTCCACAATCTTCAAAGTATTTCAAAATTCCACCATGAAGCTGGCGCACATCCTGAAATCCTTTTTGTTGCATAAAAAGCGCAGCTTTTTCGCAACGGATTCCGCCCGTGCAATAAGTGACAACGGTCTTTGCTTTCCATTCCTCAGGAATCTCATCAACTTTTGCGATAAAACGCCTGAACGAAGTCACATTCAAATCTACTGCGTTTTTGAATTTACCCAATTCAATTTCATAATCGTTTCGAGTATCAAGAATAATGAAATCTTTTTTCTCATCATAAAACTTCTTGAGTTCTTTAGACTCAATATACGGAGCTTTTGCTAATTCAGGATGAAGATCATCGCGTCCAGTAGAGATAATTTCTTTTTTAACTTTTACAAGAAATCTTTTGAAGGGCTGGTAATCTGAGTAACTTTTTTTCAATTCAAATTGGGGAATCGCAGCTTTTTTGAATAATATTTCACTGAACTTTTCGAGTGAGTCAGGAGTCCCTGCCACAAAACAATTTATTCCTTCATTTGAAAGAAGCACAGTTCCCTTTACATTAAGCGCAATGCCTTCTTCTTTAATAAGCGGTTGCAACACTTGGGGCTCAAGTGGAGTGAAGAGATAACCAGACAAATTAATAATGTTTTTTTGGACGCTCCGAACCGTCATGTGCCTTACATAGCGTTTTCAGGGGGCATCTATCAATTAAAATTCGAATGAAAAATTCTCAAAGGCCCTTTGACGATGAGATAAGGAATTTTTTTCTGCCAAAGTTGCTTCACTCATACGCTTTTGAAGTGAAGGAACCCAGAAAATTGGGTCGTAACCAAAGCCCCCCGATCCCTTTGCCTCAAGTAAAATTTCACCCTCACAATAGCCCTCAGAAGAAAATTCTTTAACATCAATTCTTGAGTAAACCCTTAAGAGATTTAAAGCGCAAACATAACGGCAACTTCTATCTGTTTTTCCCTGCATTTCAGTCAGCAATTTTTCGATATGAGCCTCAGCGCTTACATGATCGCCAGCATATCGAGCAGAATGGACCCCAGGTTTTTTTTCAAGAGTTTCAACCTCTAATCCAGAATCATCCGACAAAACATAAAAAGGGAATACGGGATTTGAATCTAAAATCTCTTTTAAAAGAGCATAAGATTTAATTCGGGCATTTCCTAAAAAAGTTTCCTCAACTTCATCTGCGTCTTTAGGAGCTTGAGCCACAACTTCACTTACAAGGGGAATATATTTTTTAACAAGAGGAATGAGCTCTTCAACCTTTCCCTTGTTCCCAGTGGCAAGATAAATTTTCACAAAACTACCAATTTAATGGACCCAGTAATTTTTTCTGTAAATCACAAAGCTCTGAGCAACCTTTTTTCGCAAAAGCTATCAACTCAGATAGTGTCGCCTCAGAAAAGGGATCTTTTTCAGCTGTACCTTGAATCTCAACAATGTTTCCTGCTGCAGTCATCACAAGATTCATATCAGTCTCAGCCGTAGAATCCTCTGTGTATTCCAAATCAAGCAATGTCTTTCCATTTACAATTCCCACAGAAATCGCAGACATATAATCTTTCACAGGAAAGGGTGTATTGGGATTTAAAATCAATCCATCTTTTTTCAAAGTTCGAAAAGCCTGCACCAAAGCCACAAAAGCTCCCGTAATGCTCGCCGTACGTGTTCCGCCATCAGCTCTCACAACATCGCAATCTATTTGAATGGTTCGCTCTCCCCAACCCTCTTGAATCACCACTGAGCGAAGCGTGCGTCCAATAAGACGCTGAATTTCCTGAGTCCTACCCGATACTGATCCACGCTCTCTTCGAATACGCTCAGGACTTGAGCGAGGCAACATTCCATACTCACCCGTAACCCAACCCTTGCCACTTCCACGCATATGAGGAGGAGCTTGATTGTCGATTGTTGCGACACAAATGACTTCTGTTTTGCCAAATTTCACAACACAAGAGCCCTCTGCATAATCGTAATAATCGAGCTCAATGCTCACAGGACGAGTTTGATTAAATTCGCGATTTTTTCTCACTGATTTCCTTGATAGCATTTAATAGGAATTCTTCACTACTAAAACTTGGACTTTTTGCTTTCCTCTAAAAACTGAGCGGCAATTTGCTTCCAAATTTCTTTTCGCTTTTCGGTATTGAGCCAAAAACGCATATCTTCCTCGCGGTCGATATGACCGAGCTCGACAAGAATTCCTGGTGTCTCAACTGCATAAAGCAGGAAGAAAGACTCATGCCTCATTCCAGCTTTTACAGGAGATAAAAATGAAGAAAGTATTTTTTTTAAAAAAGCTGCCCACTGAACCGAAAGCTCCTGCTTGGCTGTTGATTTAAAAGTTAGCAAAGCTTTTTCATTTAACTTTGAAACTTTCTTTCCAATTTCAAAAAGAGATTTTCGATCTTTTTTATATTGAGAGAGAGTAAAAATTTCAAAGCCAGGCTCGACACCATTTGAATTCATATGAAGCGACAAAAACAACTTTGGCTTCAACTTGTTTACTAAAGATGTGCGTTCAGAAAGTGAAACAAAATGATCTTGATTTCGTGTCAAAACACTTTCAATTCCCCTTTCTTTAAAGGCCGCATTTAACTCGCGAGCAAACTCAAGAGTCAAATCTTTCTCTTTAAAAATCTCACCCTTAAAAACTCCAGAAGCTCCCCAATCATTTGCCCCATGACCCGGATCGATTACCACTTGAGCATGCAGAATATATTGCAAATGCTTGTTCCACGATTCGGGCGCCTGCCCACTCAATAAAGGCGTAAGGGCACGATCTCCAAAATCAAGAGGAACGCAAAGTTGTTTTTTTCTTTTCTCAGTTATCCAAACAGGGCGCGTCGACAGCTCTTGTTTCCAGCCCGAAGAATTCACTTGATTATGACGAGTCGAAAAAAGAATAAAACGCCCAGAAGATGAATCACGCAATTCAAAATCTTCTTTTCCTTTAAACCGAAGCGAATATTGTTTTGTAATTTCCTCGACGCTTACAAGAGGACTTCCCAAATCTTTTCCACAACGAGAAAAAAGCTTATCTCCACTTGGAGCATGATAAGTCCACTTATCTTGACTAAAATTTGAATAAGATAAAAAAGAAAAAAAATTAGACGTTAAAACGGAAATGCAAAAGATCGCCGTCTTTAACCTCATAGCCCTTGCCTTCTGTTCGCATAAGGCCAGCTTCTTTAATCTTTGCCTCACTCCCATATTTTACCAGATCATTGAAGTGATACGTTTCGGCGCAAATAAAGCCTCTCTCAAAATCTGTGTGAATAACTCCTGCTGCTTGAGGCGCCTTCCATCCCGTTTGGATGGTCCACGCACGCACTTCCTTAGGACCAGCTGTGAAATAAGTACTCAGGCCTAAAAGTTTATAAACTGCTCTAATGAGCTTATTAAGACCAGGCTCCGGAAAGCCCAAGCTTTTCAAAAACTCCAAGCGTTCTGCTTCACTTAAAGAGATTAACTCTGATTCCACTTGAGCAGAAATAGGAATAACCTCAGCGCCCTGTTCAGCCGCCAATTTTTTTAATTTTTGATAATGAGGATTTTGCTCTTCTTTACCCGCATCGTCTTCTTTTACATTACCCACGTAAAGAAGCGGCTTTTGAGTAATCAAATGACTATCTGCTAAATACACTAATTTTTCAGGATCGAGCTTCAAGGCACGAACAGGTTTTCCTTGCTCCAAAGCTTCTTTTACAAAAGTTAAAACTTCGGTCGCAGCGACAGATTCTTTATCGCCCGTCTTTGAAAGTTTTTTTGTTCTTTCCAATTTTTTCGTAACTGTTTCCAAGTCCGCAAGCATCAGTTCCGTTTCAATGACTTCCACATCACGCACACTATCAACAGATCCATTCACGTGAATGACGTTGCCATCTTCGAAACAACGAACAACCTGGCAAATGGCATTACAGTTTTTGATGTGACCCAAGAATTGATTTCCTAAGCCTTCGCCCTGACTCGCTCCTTTTACAAGGCCCGCAATATCTACAAAAGAAACAGAGGTTGGCAAAATCTTTTCAGGTTTAAAAAGTTCTGCGATTTTATTAAGTCTCTCATCAGGAACAGGCACAACTCCCACGTTTGGATCGATTGTGCAAAACGGATAGTTTGCTGCCTGAGCTTTTTCCGCCAAAGTGAGCGCATTAAAAAGAGTTGATTTTCCTACGTTTGGTAATCCGACGATTCCACATTCAAGAGCCATAAAAACAAGATAGGCCTCGAAACACTTTTTATCAATTTTTATCAACGAATACCGTTGTTAGATTTTTCTTAGATTTGCGACGCTTTCATCTGAGCTTTTTGAAGCCCTTCTTTCAAAAACACAGACAAAACGTCTTCGCAGCCTTGAAGCATTTTCATCAAAACTTGTTCTTCACTTTTATCGAAACGACTTAAAACATGATCAGCTAAATCTTGCTGAGGATTTGTGGATCTTCCCACACCCATACGAAGTCGATAGAATTCACCAGACCCTAGCTCCTCACGAAGACTTTTCAATCCGTTATGACCTGCGTCTCCGCCACCTTTTTTAAAACGTAGCTCACCAAAGGGAATTTCAACCTCATCTTGAGCCACAACAATATTTTCTACACTCAAGTTTGAATTTCGCAAAAAAGCGGCCACGCTTTTTCCAGAAAGGTTCATAAATGTTTGGGGCTTTAGAATGTGAATCTTTGAATTCAACCATTCGCCACATGCATAGTCTGCTTGCCAACTAGATTTTTGCTGAAAACTAAGACCCAAACAATGAGCCAAGTAATCAGCAAAAATAAAACCTGCATTGTGACGAGTGAGACTGTAACGAGGGCCTGGATTACCAAGCCCAACCAACAGCAAATCCAAAAAAATCCGCCTTATTTCTTAGCGTCTTTTTTAGCATCCGCAGCAGGGGCTGCAGCAGCAGGAGCTGCTCCGCCAGCAGCAGGAGCCGCTGCACCTGCAGCAGCTGCATCAGCAGCAACGGTAGCCGCAGCTTTTTCTTCTTCAGGCGGAACAATCGCACAAAGAGTATAGTCTGCATCGAAAATGAATTCGTATTTAGAGTCTTTTAATTTTTCAGATAACTGATGGATGTGAATAGATTCGTTCACGCCCAAATCAGAAACGTCTACTTCAATTTCGTGAGGAATATCAGCAGGCAAACATTTAATCTCAGCCTGACGAGAAACGATAGACAAGATACCACCGTCAGCTAATCCTTTTGCTTTTCCAACAAACTTAAGAGGCACAGAAACACGAAGAGCCTGAGTCAAATCAAGTTGAAGAATATCAACGTGCACAACATCTCTTTTGAGTGTGTGTGTTTGAAGATCTTTGATCAAAACTTTTGAACCTTGTAGTTCAGCAGGAGCTCCTTCTTTAAGAGCTAAATCAACAAGAGTTGTACGACCCTTTGATTGATAAACAAGAATAAAATTTCTTGGATCCAAACAAACAGCAATCCCTGTTGAATTGCTTTGACCCTTTTCTTTTCCAATTTTAGGTCCATAAACAACTGCAGGAATCAAGTTTGCCTGACGAGTACGATAAGCTTCGTTTTTTCCACTTCCGCTGCGGGGATAAATTTCTAAAGGGAGATTTGATTGTATTTCTTTCGCCATATTCTTTTTAATTTCCTAAACTTAATAATTAACTAACTTTTCCTACTCGTTTTTTACTCGAGGAGCGCACTCACAGAGTCGTTTCTTTGAATACGCAGAATCGTCTCCGCAATCAAGGGCGCAACAGTGACTACACGTAATTTACTAAGCTTTTTAAAGCCTTCCTTCAAGGGGATAGTGTCGGTAACCACCACATGATCGATAGATTTGTCCTCCAAACGCTCTAAAGCAGGCCCCGAAAAGACCCCATGGCTTGCAGCTACCCAAACCTCAGTCGCTCCTTGCTCCTTTAAAAGGGTCGAAGCCTGAACCAAAGTCCCCGCAGTATCAATCATGTCATCTACCAAAAGAGCTACTCGGCCCTTTACATCTCCAATCAAATTCATGGCCTTGGCTTTATTGGGGGCCTCACGGCGCTTATCTACAATCGCAAGTGGGCACTGAAAGTTCTTGGCCATTACCCGAGCTCGTTCTGTTCCGCCTGCATCAGGACTCACAACGGTCAGCTCTTTATCCTTAAGATCTTCACGAATTCCTTGAAAAAGAGTGTTCATGCTAAAAAGATGATCCACAGGAAAAGAGAAAAAGCCCTGAATTTGGCCTGCATGCAAATCAACTGAAATCAGACGATCAAATCCAGCCGCCTCGATAAGATCTGCCACTAAACGTGCTGTAATGGGAGTTCGAGGAGCTGGCTTACGATCCTGACGAGAATATCCATAGTAAGGAAGGACCGCACAGACACTTCTAACAGAGGCGCGACGAAAAGCATCGCACATCACCAAAAGTTCCATCAAATTATGATTCACGGGAAAACTGGTGCTTTGAACGATATAAACATCCAAACCTCGGACGTTTTCTCGAATTTCAAAACGCGTTTCTCCATCTGCAAAAGTTGAAAGCAAGGAATCACCCAAATGGACGCCCAAATGTGCGGCAATTTGATTTCCTAATTCATGACTTGAAGATCCGGCAAAAACTCGAAAGGGTCTGGGATGCAGAGTTGAAACCATAGTATTGGTATGAGCAATTTGCAGAAAGTAGTCAAACAAAGATCCAAAGAAAGCTCATCTTTGCAATACCGAGTTAGAAAAAACAAAACCTAATCAAGAAGCTTTTCTCGAGCACGAAGAGCCGTTAATAAGGCTGTATAACTCCAGCTTAAATTTTGTGCTCCCTGCATGTAGCCATGGAATCCATTAAACTGTTCATCAATACGTCCATCAGGCGAGGTGTGACTCAGCCCCAACATCAATTGCTCATCTCCAGCTTTTTTTAAAGCATTAAGAAGAATTAAATATAGTTCCTCTGACTGTTTCATTTCATAAGGATGCAACTCAATTTGAAGTTGCGAAAGTAATTCAGCTTTTTCAGGTGCAAAAGCTGAAATTAATTCAACAAAAAAATCATGATTCAAGCGATCCACTACAAGTGCTTTTGATTCTTTGTAATTCTCAACGAGTTTAAAAAACATTTCAGCTGCTGCAAAAGTAGATATGAACCAAGGATTTCCCCCAGTGCGATTAACTCCATCCCACATGTCGCCTGGATAACGGCCCATCGACAATGCATATTTAAATCTTTGCTCTGTTCGATTTAAAAGATATTCCGCTCGGGCAGCTTTCCTGAGTTCAAAAAAAGTACTCAATAAACGAGAATCGTCCACCCTTGAATCCGTGTGCAAATAAGCAAGCAAAACTTCAATATCCAGTTCAGTTTTATTTTTTCGCCAGTCATACTCCCCAGGACGATAAATGTTTTCTGGATGATGAACTGTTGAACGATAAATCTTTCGATTTTCATCCCAATGCTCTTTTTGAAGAAAGCGCTGAATCTCAAAAGCAACTTTTCGATACTGTTCAGCCGCCACGCTATCCCACAAAAAATCCGCAAGATTCGCAGCTTCAGTAAGTGATTGGATTTGTACTTTTGCATTATAGAAGTGCCGACCCCAACCTTCCTCCCAAGGCTCCACATCGTTCGCCTGATCGAAAAAATTCATGATGTATTCTGCCTGATAGGTAATCAACTGAGGAGAACGAGGATTCGAGGTGTAAAGATGATTATAAACGTAGCCAGCATCTCCCACTTGAGCTCGATTCAAAAGAAAATGTGCGTACTCGCTTAATAGTAAAAGATCTAAAGCAGGCCCATCATTTTGAGGCTCAGCCCAAATCCCAGCATAAGGAGTTAAGTCGAGATTAAATTTTGCTTTTCCAGGACTTGCCTGCTGAAGCATCTCTAAGTCAGCAGCTATGTATTTTCGAATAAGAGATTCATCTTTTGTTTCTCTCCAAAGAGCGCGATAAATTAAGGCTCCATCACGACGCCAGTGATACCCATAATCTGGTTCTGCTCGCGAACTCGCGGCAGCCACTGCTCCATTTTTCTCTACATTTTTCAACAATAAATCCAGTGCAACTTGTCTTTCGTGATCTAAAAATCGCTCAAATGCTTTGGGATTTTTATGAAGATAATAATCCACGATTTCGGGATCTCTTTGAAGACGCCCTCTCAGCACAGAGACACACAACGAAGGGCTAACAGCCCACAAGTCACAGCTCAGAAAAGAGCCGCCCAAAAATAGAAAAAAACAAAAACTTTTGCTTTTGTGCCCAAACATTTGCGGCACACATTAAGCTTTCGTTTAGAGGACTCAAGTAGCTAGCCCTTAAATGCTCTTTCTAGGCTTTAAAGCTCATTTAAAAACTCTGGCGTCAAAAATACATGAGGACTTAAAGTGACCTCTCAATGATCCGATAGATAAAATCATGTCTGATAACGAAGGTAAATTAATCCAAATTGGCGAAGTTCGAACAGCAAAACAAGAAGATCTAAAACGAGAATACGAGCGTATTCTTTTTGGTCGTATCTTGGGTTGTTACACAATCGCCGAAACCACAGGCATGAAAGCCGTCGAGATTGTCGATATCTCTAAATCTGGAATTAGCTTCAAGATGGATCCCAAAGGCAGTTTCTATAACGTTGGAGAAGATGTTGACTTAAGGCTTTATTTTTCAGCCAAAACCTATCTTGCCGTTAAAGTGAACGTAAAACGTGTTCAAGAAAATGAAGAGAATTCTCGTAACCATTATCTTTATGGATGTACATTTGATACGACTCTCAAATCTTATTCCGTTATCGATAGGCTTGTTGATTTCATCACTGCGTATTCTGAACAAGCTCGCAAAGAAGACGGTACAGAGAAAATCCTTCTTTTTTAGTAAGTATTGTTCGAAAAAGAACAAACATTCCTTTGCAAGCGACTGACACCTCTACTACAGTCATTTCACTGTGTTATCTCAGAATATCCGAAACATCGCTATCATTGCTCACGTCGACCACGGTAAAACAACTCTTGTCGATGAACTCTTAAAACAATCAGGAACCTTCCGTTCCAATCAACAGCTTTCTGAGCGAATGATGGACTCCATGGATCTTGAGCGCGAACGCGGGATCACAATCGCAGCAAAAAATACTGCGATTCACTTTAACGATCACAAAATCAACATTGTCGATACCCCCGGACACTCTGACTTTGGTGGTGAAGTAGAGCGTATTTTGTCGATGGTAGACGGATGTTGCTTGCTCGTAGACGCAGCAGAAGGCCCCCTCCCCCAAACTCGCTACGTTTTGACAAAAGCTCTTGAAAAAAACCTCAGCATCATCGTCGTTATCAACAAAGTTGATCGTAAAGATGCTCGCCCTGATGAAGTCTTAAACGAAATCTTTGACCTCTTCATTGAATTAGGTGCAAGCGAAGAACAATGTGACTTCCCCTATATCTTTGCGATTGCTCGCGAAGGAAAAGCTGCTCAAAAGTTAGAAGCTGTTGCTGAAAGCACAAGTCTTGATTCCCTTTTCCATCTCGTGATTGAAAAAATCCCTTGTCCCAAGGTCGACCAAGATCAACCTGCCCGCATGTTGATTGCAAACCTTGGATACTCTGAATACCTTGGCCGTCTTGCAATTGGAAAAGTACAAAGTGGCACAATCACTCGAAATAAAATGGCTGCCGTCATCGGAGTAGACGATGAGGGAGCTCAAAAAACAAAACAATTCAAAGTACAAGCTCTCTATACTTACCATGGCCTTAAACAAGTAGAAGCAGAAGAGGTTATTGGTGGCGACATCGCCGTGATTGCAGGGATCGATGATATTTCAATCGGTGATTCAATCGTAGGCCTTCCAGATCAAAAGACTTCTGATTTCGTACCCGCAAGCTTTGCCCTTCCTCGTATTAAGATTGACGAACCAACTCTTGAAGTAGAATGGCTCGTAAACAACTCTCCTCTCTCTGGTAGAGAAGGTGAACACGTTACAAGTCGCAAGATCAGAGATCGTTTACTTAAAGAAACAATGACGAACGTCGCGCTTCGTTTTAAAGAAACCGACTCTCCCGATCGCTTTATCTTAAGAGCTCGAGGTGAATTACAAGTTTCTATCTTAGCGGAAACTCTTCGCCGTGAAGGTTACGAGTTTGCTCTTGGTCAACCTCAGATTCTTTTTAAACAAATCGACGGTCAAACACATGA
>CANIGN010000039.1 GCA_947467125.1 Bacteriovoracaceae bacterium
TAATCAGGAAAGTACTTCTGGCTGCGAGTGAAAAAAAACTTTCGCGCGTAGTCTTTCATGATGTCTTTTACGACGTATGCAAAAACAGCAACCGTCACAAAGGCAAAAGTCCCGATTCCAATATTCTGAGCCTGGCGACTCATTTGATAATTTTGAACGATCAACGCAAACGCTGCTGCAATCGCAGCGGAAAGTCCGTAGACGGGGATGAGTAAACGACTTTCTCTGGATTTAAGATTTGCTCGAACAAAAAGAATTTTTTGAAAGTATTTTTTTAAAAGACTTGCTCGTCTGAGGTAGTGCTCTTCTTCTGCTTCTGCGTTTTTCACTCCATCAATTTGCAAAAAGTATCCAAGAGATTTTCGATGGTCGGCTTCTTTTTTGGCAAGATTCGGAATTGTTTCTAATAAATGAGCTCCGTCATTTGTGATTTCACAATAATATTTAAGATGGCTCAGTAAACTCACATAGAGATGCGAGATGTACTCATCGAGTAAAAGTAAATCGTGATCAAAAGAATCAAAAGGAAAATCACGTGCACTTTTCCCCATGAGATGTCTTTGTTTGAGGAGTTTTCGATAATCTTCAATCAAATCTCTGGTATCTAAAAGATGATCAAAAAGGTCGTTGTTTTTAAAAGCACGAACATTTCGAATTTGTTTTTTTAAACTTTTAATTTCGTATTTTAAAAAAGCTTCAATTTCGAGCGCAAAAAATTTAAGGCTTTCTTCACTCAAGTGATGGGAAAGAAGTTCGAGTCTTTCTTTCACCCTGGCAAGTTTTGTGGGGCTTTGCGGATTTCCTGCGTGCGTATGCAGGCGCAAGTTGCTTTGCATCTGGCTCTTAAAAGCCTCAATGCCGAAGTCTTCAGAAAGGCCAAGAGAAGTAGGGAACATGAATTGAGTATTCACCTCGAAGTCACAGATGTTTTGACTCTGCACTTCACCATCAAAGCCTATTTGTAATTCAACTCGGTCGCTATCGTGTCGAGTTGCGCTCGCAAAAAAGAAGTTCACAAAATATAGAATAGCAAAAAAAATGAATATCCATAAATT
Organism: Bacteriovoracaceae bacterium; assembly: GCA_947467125.1. Taxonomy (GTDB): domain Bacteria; phylum Bdellovibrionota; class UBA2428; order UBA2428; family UBA2428; genus CANIGN01. Next base: position 1,056 of record CANIGN010000039.1, read on the forward strand.
CTGTGTGTTCTAGAAAGGTCAAGTTTATGATACCGTACACCTGTATGGCTAAATATGGAGGCCGCTCTTCAGATTTGGGTCCGTCTGATTTAAGTCCGCGTCAAGCACAGCTTTTGTCGTTTATTGAAGAGGTGGTGGGTGAAGATCATCGCATGCCTTCTTACAGAGAAATGGCTACGGCTCTTAAATTATCGGCTGTGGGAAGTATTCAAGATTTAGTAAAAGCCCTCATTCAAAAAAAATATTTATCCAAGCAAGGCCGACATGTTCTTTTGTCATCCAAAAGACAATCCTCTGTAGTGCAGGTTCCCTTGGTGGGAGTGGTGGCGGCAGGATCGCTCACAGAAGCCATTGATCAGCATTTGGGGATGATGGCTTTTTCCCAAAATTTGTTAAGTCCCAAAAAGAATTCCAAATTGTTCGCTCTTCGCGTGCAAGGAGAGAGCATGATTGAAGTTGGAATTTTTCATGGGGATTACGTGGTGGTGGATGCGAACTCCGAAGCTCGATCGGGCGATACAGTTGTTGCGCGTTTTCGAGGTGAAGCCACCGTGAAAGATATTTTTTTTAAATCGAAAGAAATCATTCTTCGTCCACGAAACAAAAACCTCAAAGACATTGTGATTTCTGATGAGCAACGTTCTGAGTTCGAAGTTCTTGGAAAAGTTTTGCTTGTTCAAAGAGTGTTATCGTAACTTTAAAGTCTTCCGCTCATAAGATCTGATATCCAATGAGTGTTTGGGTTTTTTGCAAAGATTGTTTTTACGGCAACCATAATGGGGATTGCTAAGAACATGCCCGCCACACCCCAAACAATTCCCCAAAACAACAGGGAGAGAAGAATGACAATCGGGTTAAAGTCGATGGAGTCTTTGAGAAGTTTTGTTTCTAAAAAACTTCCGATCGAAAATTGAAGAAAGCTTCCACCCGCTAGAACCGTCCAAAAACTCATTCCAAATCCATGTTCCAAAAAAGCAAGCGGCAGGGGTATGAGTACAGCGATGGCCGCGCCCACACTTGGAAGAAAATTCAAAGCTCCAGAAAGAATGGCGATCGGAAAAGCCAGGTCCACTTTTGTGAGTGAAAGAAGAATCCAAACCAAAATAATTGTGATCAGAGAAGCCATCACTTTGATCACAATGTAGCGATTGATTTGAGAGCGAATTTCAATCCAAAGATTTGAGTGCGAGTTTTTTGAGTCGTCACCACCGAATATAAGGAAAATAAAAAAAACAAGAACGAGAAGGAGTTCGCCTAAGACGGTCATGAAGGAGCCAGAAAGATTTTTGATCCAATCCACTAAAGGAAGATTGTTCACGATTTGGGGAAGCGAGGTGAGATCGATTCCAAATCCCAGCAAAGTTACCTTTGATTGTAGGTAGTAAAGACTTTCAGTGACCTTGCTTGTGTATTCTTCGGCACGGGTAAAAAAATCGCGAAAAGAAACAACTAAAAAAAGTCCAAGCAAAAATGTTCCAACAAGGCTTCCCCCAATGACAAGAGTCAACGCTATGTTTCGGGGAAGTTTGAAGTGCCGATTGAGATAATCAATCGAATTGGAAGCAAGAGCAAAGAGAAAGAGGGCTAGGGTGAGGGGAACCAAGAGGCTTTTGGTGTACACAAGAATGGCGGTGACGCAGATAAAGATCAGAAGTCCTGCAGCCCAACGATAAAGAGATTGTGAACTATCCATAGAAAACATCTTAGCAATGATTGGGCTTTGAGTGAGGGTTGTGGAGAGGCTTTTAGCGATTAGAGGGATAAATTGCCCGGGGCTGCTCCTCGCGAGGATGAGGGGGAGGAGGGGTATTCCATCACGTGGAGCAGACCGAGCTCGACGCAGTCGTGACACTCCTAACTCGGAGCGACACGTGCACCGTTCTCTTATTCAGTGCATTAAGAATGCCAAGTCAAGGAGATAATCCCAGGTGGATTTGTAGGATTGTTCGCGATTTGAGGACAAATAAGGAAGGCGCGCGTTAAGTATTTAAACAGTTTAGGTTTTTACGTTTCCTCAAAGTTTTAGATAAGTATCTGAGTTTTAACGCTTTGTTTCCTATTCCCTGGATCCGTTCGTGTTTTGTAAGCCTTCACCTTGGCGATTGGAAGGATCCATAGGCCCGCGTGCTTTGGTGTTTTTATGAGGCTCTTTGGGTTTACGTTTAGTTTTTTCGTAATAGCTCACGCCCCCTTCTTCCGTTTCAACTTCTTCTTTATGAGAGTCTTCTTTTACTTCCTTGCTTTGCTCTTTGTTTTTTTTCCTTTCTGTTTTTGCAGAAAGAAAATTGCATCCCAAAAATAGAGCGAAGAAAAAAGGAAAAGAGATTTTTGTTTTTGTGTTTCTCATCGTGTACCTCATCCTAAGTGTGAGTGTAGGCGATTTAGGAACGATGAGTCTAGCGCGAGAAGTGAGCGAAAAAATATTATGTTATAAGAACAAGAATGAAGGCGAAAGTCGTATTGAACGAGCTGCCCTTTCCACAAGATGTTTTTTTGCAAAAAGCAAAAGAGCTTTCTGAAAAAGTTTTTCTAATTCAGTCGACGAATCAAAATTCTAAAGCAGAAAAGAGTGAAAATCTTTTGCGTAAAATCACATGGGCCGAAGCGGCTGATGAAGCTCTTCGAATGGCAAGTGCCCTCAAAAAGATGAATTTAGCGCCGCGAAGTCACGTTGCGATTTTATCCAAGAATTGTGCACATTGGATTTTAGCTGATTTTGCCATTTGGCTCGCGGGCCATGTTTCGGTGCCTCTTTATCCCAATCTCACAACTGAAACTGCAAAGCTTATTTTTGAGCACAGTGATGTGAAAGTCGTTTTTCTGGGCAAACTCGACAAAGCCGCGACGATGATGGCGGCTATTCCAGAGAACGTTTCGCGAATTTCTTTTCCAGATGTGAATGATGAGCAAAGCTTAAAGTGGGAAGAGCTTGTGAAAGCTCATCAACCTCTTTCTGAAAGCGAGATTCAAAGTTCTAAGCCAAATATAAAAGATCTAGCGACGATTGTTTACACTTCTGGCACAACCGGAAAGCCAAAAGGAGTCATGCATTCTTTTGAGGCTTTTTCTTTTGCGGCACTCAACGGAGTGAATCATTTGAATTTAGGATCTCATGATCGAATGTTTTCTTATCTACCTCTTGCGCACGTGGCAGAACGCTTGCTTGTAGAGGGTTTTGCTCTTTATGCGGGAGCAAGTGTTTACTTTGCGGGGAACTTGGATCAATTTTCTCAAAATATAAAAGAAGCAAGTCCAACGGTTTTCTTAGCGGTTCCTCGAATCTGGACGAAGCTTCAACAGGGAATTCTTTCCAAATTTTCTCAAGATAAATTAAATGTTCTTCTTTCGCTTCCGCTTGTTTCTTTTTTTGTAAAAAAGAAAATTCAAAAATCACTGGGGCTCGATCAAGTGACGTTGCCTGTAACGGGAGCGGCTCCTGTTTCAAGAGACTTGTTGGAGTGGTTTGCAAAGCTTGGAATTGAGATTCAAGAAGCTTACGGCATGACAGAGAACCTTGCATATTCTCATGCTCAATTAGCCAAAAAAATTAAACTAGGTTCTGTGGGCCAATCCATGTTGGGAGTGGATGTGAAAATTAATTCTCAAGGCGAGGTCTTAGTCAAAAGCTTGGCCAACATGTTGGGATATTACAAAGATCCTAAACAAACAGCTGCAGCTTTTGAAGAAGGCTATTTAAAAACAGGTGACATGGGTGAGATTGATGACAAAGGATATTTGTCTCTGACAGGTCGAGTGAAGGATTTGTTTAAAACTGCCAAAGGAAAATACGTTGCACCTAATCCTATTGAGTTGAAACTTTCCAATTCACCGTATGTTTCACAAGTCTGTGTGGTGGGACAGGGGCTTTCACAGCCTTTAGCGGTTGCGATTTTTGCTCCTGGAGTTTCTCAGAAAAATAAAGAAGATATAAAAGCTGAATTAGAAAGTTTTCTAAAAGGAATTAATTCTAAGCTCGATCCTCATGAGCGCTTGAGCAAGCTTGTTTTTGTGGATGATGCGTGGAGTGTTGAGAATGAGTTTCTGACTCCTACACTTAAAATTAAGCGAAATCGTGTGGAGCAAAAATACGAAAGCTCTTTTGCAGGTTGGGAAAATCAACGCGATCGCATAATTATGTGAGGGATCATGTCGTAGCATGTTCGCTCAAGGCTTCAGCAAAAAAGTTTTTCTTGTGTAAGTACTTTGATCTTCTTTCAAAGATAATCACTCCTGCAACAACTCCTGCCGCAACAATCCCCACTTGAACAAAGCTTCCACCCTCTCCCATAGTTGAAAACACAGCGACAATGACTGCAAGTGAAACGGGGATGATTGAAAGAATTGTGAGGCCAAGGGTTTCAAGAGGAATTCGAAAAGGCCGAGCAAGATGAGGTTCTTTTTTGCGAAGAGCTACGAGGGCACAGAACTCAAGAGAGAGGCCTAGTGTGTAGAAAAGGATATCGACAACCATGAGTTTTCCAAGCGACAAGCTTGAAAAAACTGCAGCCAGTCCAGACATGATGAGAAGTGCTGTAATGGGTGATCCTTGAGGCGATGTTTTCGCAATGGCTTTGGGGAGCCAGCCATCTTTAGCCATCGCGGTGGGAAGTCGAGAAATGTAAAGAAGTTGGCTGTTGAAAAGTGCCCAAGCAGAAAGAAGAGCGGCGATGCCTCCCAATATTCCCAACCAGCTTCCCGCAAGTTTTTCGGCAATTGCGGGCCAGCCTGCGCCTTCGCTCCAGTCTGTGGGAGTGGTCGTCGCTTTGAATCCTGCAAGTAAGGGCAGCAAGTACGATAAGACAATGATTAAAAGAGAAACAGAGAGCGCGCGAGGATAGTTTTTTTGAGGATTTTCAACTTCCGAAGCATAAGTCGAGACGTTGTCCCATCCACAGTAGTTCCACAGAACAACCGCAAGACCAGTGGCAATGGCTGCGGGAGTTGTGTGCGTGAGATGATCTCCAGAGAAAGCATTTTTCAGTAAAGACCAATCTCCGTAAAAAAATCCACAGATTGTGAGAAGTAAAAAAGGAAAGCTCACAAGCATCAGGTTTGCTAAAGCATTTGTGCCTACAGCTTGGGTGCCTCGTAAATTCATGAGAAGAGCGCCAATGATAAAAACAACACAAATTCCCCAGCGCAAGAGAGACATTTGAAAGGTTTCAGCTCCGAGTGTGGGAAAAAAGAATCCAAGATAGGTCACAAAAAGTACGGGATAGAGCGCAAGGTCTACAGCCGAGTAGCAGAGTGTCCACCAGCCTTCTTGAAAACCCCAGAATTTTCCAAGACCTCGTTTGACCCAAATGTAATAACCCCCTTCTTCGGGAATCGCGGTAGAGAGTTCTGCGACCATGAGAGCCACAGGCACGGCCCACAAGAGAGGGAGTGCGATCACAAGAATGACTGACCAGGTAGCTCCCACGGCTCCCACCAGGGCTTCGAGTCCATAGGCTCCACCGGATACGGTAAAAAATATTAAAGCGACTTGTTGCCAGAACCCTAATTTTTTTTTCATGTCGATGAAGCGGTTTTTAATCGCTTCATTTTATCTATGCAAGGCGCAGGATTTCTTTTTTATCTCAAATTTTTTATGCTCGATAAATTTCATCTCTGGGGATAGTGTTTCAAATGTTTACAAATGAAAATTCATGAACATCAAGCCAAAGAACTTTTTCGAGAAACGGGAATTCCCACAACTATTGGAAAGGTAGCGTTTTCGGTCGACGAGGCTCGCAAAGCTGCTCAAGAACTTTTCGATAAGGGCAACTCAGTTGTCGTGGTAAAAGCTCAAATCCATGCGGGTGGTCGCGGTAAGGCCGGAGGCGTGAAGCTGGCTCGCTCTGTTGATGAAGCAGCGAAACTTGCTGGAGAAATTTTGGGCAAAGTCCTTGTGACTCCGCAAACGGGTCCTCAAGGTCAAGAAGTTCGCCGTCTTTGGATTGAGTCAGGAAGTAAAATTGAAAAAGAATTTTATCTCTCCATGCTTGTCGATCGTAAAACTCAAGCCTTGAGTGTTTTAGCGGCAGCAGAAGGCGGAATGGATATCGAAGAGCTCGCTCATTCTCATCCCGAAAAAATCTTAAGCTTTTCTATTAGTCTTGTAAGTGGACCTAAAACTTTTCACGGAAGAAACTTGTCGCACTTCTTAGGCCTCGGTGAAGCTCACGTTGCAGAGTGCGCTCTCTTTTTACAAAAAATTTACGAATTCTTTTGGAAGACAGACGCTTCGATGGTGGAAATCAATCCTCTTGCGCTTGTTTCTGAAGGAGCCACAAAAAAACTTCTCGCATTGGACGCAAAGGTTACCTTTGATGACAACGGAGTTTTCCGTCATCCAAAACTCAAAGAACTTTTTGATCCAACTGAAGTCGATGCAAAAGAATTAGAAGCTGCTAAGTATGACCTCAACTTCATCGCTCTTGATGGAAGTATCGGATGTATGGTGAACGGAGCGGGTCTTGCGATGGCAACTATGGACATCGTGAAAACTTACGGAGGCGAGCCTGCGAACTTTTTGGATGTTGGCGGTGGAGCCACAGCTGAAAAAGTTCGGGAAGCTTTCAAGATTATTTTGAAGGACCCTAAAGTAAAAGCGATTTTTGTGAATATCTTCGGCGGCATCATGAAGTGTGACGTCATTGCGGAAGGTATCATTTCTGCGAGTAAAGAAATTCAATTGCACGTTCCTCTTGTTGTAAGACTTGAGGGAACCAACGTTGATTTGGGTCGTAAGATGCTTGAAACAAGTGGACTCAAAATTCACACAGCTGTGACGATGGCCGAAGGCGCTGAAAAAGTTGTGAAAGCGATGAAGGGAAATTAAAGATGTCTGTTCTTGTTGGAAAAGAATCAATTGTTATCACTCAAGGAATTACTGGAAAAGCGGGGCTTTTTCATTCTCAGCAATGTCGTGATTATGGAACGAAGCTTGTTGGCGGAGTCACTCCCGGCAAAGGTGGCCAGAAAGTGGATAACTTTCATGTTTGGGATTCTTGCGCAGAAGCAGTTGCAGCAGTAGGCGCGAATGTGAGTATGGTGTTTGTTCCCCCAGCAGCGGCTGCGGATTCCATTTTGGAAGCTTTTGAATCTGGCATACCTTTGGTGGTTGCCATTACTGAAGGAATTCCAGTTCTGGATATGATGCGAGTAAAAAAATACTTGGATCTTAAAAATTATGAATTAAGTCGTGAAGGCAAATCTCAACTTCGTTTGATCGGTCCAAACTGTCCTGGAATTATCACTCCAGGGGCTGCAAAAATTGGAATCATGCCGGGCTATATTCATCGTCCAGGAAGCGTGGGCATTGTGTCTCGCTCAGGAACTTTGACTTACGAGGCGGTTCACCAAGTCACTCAAATGGGTATGGGGCAAAGTACTTGTATCGGTATTGGTGGAGATCCTATTCAAGGAATGAATTTTATCGATGCTTTGGAATTATTTAACAATGATCCAGGTACTGAGTCTGTCATCATGATCGGTGAAATTGGTGGAAGTGCCGAAGAAGAAGCTGCGGCTTGGATTCAAAAGAATATGAAAAAACCCGTTGCAGGATTTATTGCAGGTGTGACGGCTCCTCCAGGGCGTCGCATGGGTCATGCCGGAGCGATTATCTCGGGCGGTGGCGGAACAGCGAGCTCAAAGATTGAAGCTCTTATTGCGGCAGGAGCGACAGTTGCGAAAACTCCAGCGGATATGGGAACTGCCTTAAAGCAAGCTCTGCGCTAAAATTTTATTAAGATATTTGAACTTATGAAATGCTTTTTAAATACAATTTTTAAAACAATTGTTTTTTTAGCATTTCTAGTGGCAAATGTTTCTTTTTCTCAAAACAGCTCTCAAAGTTATAAAGAAAATCTTTTAGATTATCTTCAAAACAAAACAGACACGGATGTTTTGCTTGTTCAAAAAGATGGAAAAGTTATTTTTGAATATTTCTCAAAAGATTGGGATTCTCAAAAAAGTCACGAACTCTGGTCGGTGACTAAATCTCTGACAAACATGCTCGTAGGGATTGCTGTTCATGAGAAAAAGCTAAGTCTTGATGAAAGTCTTTGTGACAAGCTCACTGAATACAAAGAGAGTCCTTATTGCCAAATTAAAGTGATTGATATTCTAAATCACAGCTCAGGCATTAAATGGAATGAGGTTTACGAAAAGTCGATCGTAGAATCATCTCCGATCTCCATGCTGTACGGAAAGGGAGCTCTTTCCACTGCTGATTTTGTGCTGTCTTTTCCTCATGTGCTTGAAGCAAAGCCTGGAACACGATGGATGTATTCTTCAGGAGATACAAATCTTCTCACCAAAATTTTACAAAAATCTTATTCCAAACATGAATACGATGAACTTCCTTGGAAAAAATTTGCAGAGCCTTTGGGGATTGATTCCTTAACTTTTGAGCAAGATAAAAGCGGTGCGTTTGTAGGCGCAAGTTTTGGATATCTCAATGCTGAAGATGCTTTGAAGTGGGGAAGTTTCTTGTTGAAGGGTGACGGTTCTTGGAAGGGCCATCAAATTTTATCTAAAGATTGGATTAAATTTTCGACGGAAGTTCCTGAGTCTTTTTCAAAAGGTCGAGTTGTAAAAGCTCCTCAGGAATTACCAGGTAGGCATTTTTGGCCCAATCGAAAAGTGCCTGCTTTAGGAGCAAGAAAAGCTTGGAAAGATTTGCCCGAAGATTTTTTTGCAGCTTTGGGGCACTGGGGGCAGATGATTGGGGTTATGCCGTCTGAAAACTTGGTTGTTGTGCGCTTTGGAAGCGATAAAGACGACGCTCGAAAATATCAGGTAAATAAGTTGATGCATTTAGTGCGAGAGTTTGATCAAAATAAAAAACTTCCTGAAAGTTCAGAAGTGGCCGGAAATCCTGAGCTTGTTTCAGCTTACAAGCCTGGACTTCGATATAATTCTTGGTGGCCCAAACTTTTTAAGGAAGTGGAGCTTTTCTCGAATTATCGAGCAAAAGATTATTGTTCGTGTCTCTACGTCTTCGCTCAAAGTGAAGAGTACTGCGAGAAGTTTGTCGAAAATAAATCGGTTCCCTCTTTCTTGGCTCCTATTCGTATTCATAGAGATTTAAAAGAAATTTTGGTGAACAGAGCCAAGTCCCATTATGTCTCAAAACGCTTAGGATGCGTTTTAGACTAGTTCTTTAGTCCTAATTTCCACTTGAAACACGAGTTTTCCGATATCATAATAAGCTTGTATGCAAAATAATATCTTTGGCACTACAGTTCGTGATCCTCAGGCCATGGTTACTGAACGCGCTCGCTTTATGAGTCGTGTTTACGCATGGATGGCAATGGGGCTCTTAACGACAGGTTTGATTGCTTTTTTTATTGGAACAAACGAAAACCTCGCGATTTCCATTGCTCGTAGCAGGGGACTTTTTTGGGTTCTCGTTTTAGCTCAGTTTGGATCGGTTATATTTTTAACGGCAGCGATTAATAAAATTTCTTCTTTTACGGCAACCATGCTTTATGGTCTTTATGCGGCTCTAACGGGAGTTACCTTTTCGACTTTATTTCTGATTTATACTCACGAAAGTATCTTTCAGGTTTTTGGCCTGACAAGTTTTGCTTTTGCGGGATTAAGTGCTTTTGGATATTTCACTAAAAAAGACTTAGGTCCTGTCGGATCTTTTTGCATCATGGGACTTTGGGGAATCATTGGATTATCTTTGCTTTCTCTCTTCTTCCCTTCGTTGATGGGCGGTCAGATGAGTGTGGTTGTTTCCATTATTGGATTAATCGTTTTCTCTGGACTAACAGCTTATGATACTCAAAAAATTAAAGATGCTTATGTTGATAGTTCCAATGGGTCCCAAGCTGTTGAAAAAGCAGCGATTTTTGGGGCTTTGGTTCTCTATCTCGATTTTGTGAACCTTTTTCTCTATTTGCTTCGTTTTATGGGCGATAGTAGAAGAAAATAACCTTTTAAATGTCTTCTTCACAATTAAGCCGTTTGTTTTTTTTAATTTCCGTTTTTTCTTTTCAAAGTTTTGCGTCTAATGCGTCCAATAAACCTA
>CANIGN010000040.1 GCA_947467125.1 Bacteriovoracaceae bacterium
GGTCGCTCGCAACTTAATTAAAGCCTACATTGAGCGCAAAACAGGACAACTCGGCGCCCACCTTAAGTGGAAGATCGTCGTGTCTCTTGTCACGTTTTCGATCATTCCTTCTCTTGTTTTTTTTGTAGGCGCTACGTCTCTCATTCGCTCTGGATTCGAACAATATTTTGGAGAACGTGTTGCGGGAGCCCTAGAAGACTCTGAATCCATTGTGGGCACACACTATGACCGAATCAATCGCGACATGGACTTAATGGCCACACAACTTGCGCGACTTTTAAACGAAGAAAGTCACAAAAAGAACTTCCACTACCCTCGCGATCTCTTCAAAGCGCTTCCTCTTGCTCGTCTAGAAATTTATCAATCTCGAGATAAAAAACCGGAAGTCTTTACTCACTTCGAAAAAATTGCCCCCACTTCAATCGAACTTATCGATCGTGCCTTCAAAGGAGAAAGTTTTCGAACAACGACTCGAGATGAAGAAGGCGACCTCGTCCAACGATTGCAGCCTTTTTCAACCGCAAAGGGAATCAACGTACTTGTCTTAAGCCAACGCGTTCCCCTTGCACTTTTTACTCGAATGCAAGAACTCAAATCAGCCCTCGTTGTTTATCAAGAGACGCGAACCATAAAGAACTCTCTCAAAACTCAATACTCGATTGTTCTTCTTGTTTTATTTGTTCTCGTTCTTTTTGTTGTCACGTGGTTTGGAATTTATATCACTCGAGAAATCACCGACCCCGTTCTTGAACTCCTGCAGGCCACTAACGCTTTTCGCTCAGGCCAGTGGGATTTTCGGATTAAAAATACCGGACAAGTCACCCTCACCCGGGGCATGAGTGCTGACCTAGAGATTCTCAAATCTGCTTTCAACCTGATGGCAGAAGAAGTTGGCACAAGAGGAAAAAAACTCGAAGAAGTGGTGCACGATCTCGAAGGTCGCGAGCGCTATCTTGAAACTCTTGTTTCAAGCATCCGAAGAGGCGTCGTTGTGACGAATTCCGAAGGCCGCATCCAACGCATCAACCGTGAAGCTATTGAACTTGTAAGCCCTGACGATCTGCAAATGACTCCTGAGTTTTGTCGCGAAAAACTTTGCACTGACTTATTCAAAATAAATCCCAAAGAACGCCTTGAAGATTTTCTACGCGCCATCAAGATCAAAAGAGGAGAACACCTCGACCAGGTCTTTGAAGTGCAGCGCGATTCTACTCGCGACCTCCCTCCACTTTCACTTCGCGCCTCAGGCGTTTTGCTTTTAGATAGCGATCAAAAAGATTTAGGAATCCTTTTAATCCTCGAAGATATTTCCGAATCGACTCGTATGGAGCGACTAGCAGCGTGGCAAGGAGTTGCAAGACGAGTCGCACACGAAATCAAAAATCCGCTCACTCCGATCCAAATCAGTGCAGATCGAATTTCTCGAAAAATTTCTCACTACCCCGAAGACAATCCCGACCTTCCACTTTTTAAAGAATGTCTCGCGCAAATTCAAAAACAAGTTCGCGTTATTCGAGATCTTGTAAAAGAATTTGGTCAATTCGCAAAAGTTCCTGAACCTCGTTTCCAAAAAGTTCAACTCGCTCCTCTTTTTGAAGGATTTTTAAAAGACTATCACTTTACTCATCCCGAAGTAGAATTCTCTCTTGAATGCACAACAGACGACACACTGAAAGGCGACCCTGAACTTTTAAGAATTCTTTTCGTAAACATCGTCGACAACGCTCTTCACAGCCTTCAAAACAAACGAAACCAAAACCCCAATTTTAGTGCAAGACTCCAAATTTCGATAAGTGAAGGCTCCTCAAGTAATCGTCTTCACTTGATTTTTCAAGACAATGGACCGGGCATTGATCCTGAGCTTAAAGATAAAATCTTTGATCCTTATATTTCCTCTAAATCCTCTGGAATGGGACTGGGCCTTGCCATCGTTCACCGAATTGCAGAAGAGCACTCAGGAAGCGTGAGCTGCGAAGAGGCCGCTGGAGCTCGCTTTATCTTTGATTTGCCTCGCTGGAGCTAGAACGGCTTCTAGATCCCTTTCAATTCTTGAGATAGTATCAAGGGCGTGTCACAGACGGTTCTCATCGTCGACGATGAACTAGATATACAAAGCTCACTTTCACTCGCCTTGCGCGATGAAGGCTATCACGTGCTTGTGGCCACACTTCCCGACGAAGCTCTCGAAATTCTGAGCAAAGAAGTGGTCGACGTGGGTCTTTTTGATATTTGGTTTCCCAAAGGGGACGGGATCGATCTTCTCAAAAAAGTTCGTCAAAACTATCCGCGTATTCTTCCCATTATGATGTCTGGACACGGGACGATTGAAATGGCTTTAAGTGCTATTCGCCTTGGAGCTTACGACTTTTTGGAAAAACCTCTCGAGCTTGAAAAGGTTCTTGTTGTTTTAAAAAATGCTCTTGAAACTCGTGATCTTCGAAACGAAAACGAACGACTCAACCACTTGCTCTTTGAAAAAGGTCAGATGCTTGGATCTTCCAAAGCTCTTTCGCAACTTAAGGCTCAAATTCAACGTGCCGCGATTGCAACCTCTCCCATTACTTTGATCGGCGAGTTGGGCGTTGGAAAAAATCTTTGCGCAAGACTTTTGCACGATCTTTGCTCACGACAAAAACAACCCCTCGTTACGTGGAGCCCTCTCTCTCATACAGAAAATTCTTTGGGCGAAAGTCTTTTTGGAAGTGAATTAAATCAAAACGCAATTCCTCTCCGCAAAGAAGGAGCACTGGAATATGTACGCGAAGGAACTCTCGTTATTGGAGACCTCGAAAAGATTCCAACCTTTTTGCAAAATCGCTTGGCAGAAGTGATCAAACGAGGAAGTTTTTTACGTGAAAACGGCAAGCAATCCATTCCCTTCAAGGGAAGAATCATTGCCACTAGCACTCGTCCTCTGTCCGAGGAACAACGTTTTGGCAAAATCACACCTGAACTTTTTCATCTTCTAAACGGAATTGAAATTCAAGTTCCCTCACTGAGAGATCGCAAAGAAGATGTTTTAGAAATTTTTGATTACTTCCTTGCACGCGCAAGTGCCGACCAAGGTATTCATAAACCTCAAATTTCTGAGGAATTAAAAAGCTGGCTCACTCATTACGAATGGCCCGGTAACGTTCGAGAACTCAAAAATATTGCCGAGCGTATTCTCATCCTTGCAGGTGAAGAACGAAAAGTACTCAACATTTCTGACTTGCCCGAAGAAATTCAAAACGCGGCTTCTCACCCTGATGATTTTTCAGACGTAGATTTTCGTTCACTTCAAGATCCCGATGGTCCGCTTCGAAAATTGCGAGGTGAATTTGAAAAATCCATCATCTTGCAAAGACTTCATAAACTCGGTGGGAATGTCACAAAAACCGCTGATTCTCTAGGAATCGAGCGCGCTCACTTACACCGAAAGATGCGACAGTTTGGGTTGCACTCTTCGCGCGATCCACAAAACAACGAAAGTCACTAAAGGGGCAAGAGATTGAACTCATTAAAAGCTTCTACAAAATTAGCCATCGCTCACGACACGAATGACCGACAAGCATTTTTAGAAAGCCTCAAACTTTTGGGAGACCTTCCCCTCATTCATAAGATTGGCCTCAAGATGCTCCCCCGGCTTGAAAAAAGTGATTGGAAACTCTTTCAAGACAAAGAAATTTTTGTAGATGCCAAATTGCACGATATCCCCTCGCAAGTGAGTGATGCAGTGAAGGCTTATGGAGAATGGGGAGCAAAATATTTAACCGTGCATCTTTCAGGCGGAAAACAAATGCTCACGGAAGCTCAAAAAGCTGCAAGCACTTACAATCTTCAATTGCTGGGAGTGAGCATTCTCACCTCCCTCACTGATGCAGACCTTTTGGATATTGGATTTCAACAAACTCAAGCAAGCGTTGAAAAGCTTATCAAGCTTGGTAAAAACTCAGGACTTAACTCTTTTGTGATGAGCGCTCAGGAAGTCTCTTCTATCAAAAAAATATATCCCGATGTTTATTGTGTGACCCCGGGCATTTCTCTTGAAGGAGAAAGCAAGCAAAGCGATCAGAATAGAACGGCAAGCATCCAAGAGGCTGTTCAAGCTGGATCGGACATGCTTGTGGTGGGAAGAGCTATTTTAAAGGCTCCTAAGCCCTATTTAGCCGCCAAACGGGCCCTCGAGCTAATTGCTTCTTGCTCCTAAGCCAGACAAAGCCTACAAAAAAAGCGTGAGACCTTTTCCTTCCAAAAAAAATTCAAGCCCCGCTCAAGACAATTGGATTTGGGGTGAACACAGTGTTGAGGCCTGCCTCGAAACAACACCTGAATGTATTCTCGAAATCTTTATTGAAAAAAAAGCTTCTCACGCGCTTTCTCGTCTTGGAAAAAAACTTGAGGGCTTTCAATGCTCGTATGTCGAAAAGCTTCCCCGTTTTTTAGCAGAAAAACGAACTCAAGGTGTTGCAGCCAAAATCAAAGAATTTCCTGTGCATGGAATCGAAAAGTTCTATGAAAAAGATCTCTCAAAAAAGAGACAAGTCCTGATTCTTGACCGCATCCAAGACATTCAAAATTTTGGGGCCATTCTGCGCTCTGCCGCGGCTCTTGGTGCTCAAGAAGTCATCATTGGCAGTCGCGAGCAAGCTCCCGTAAACGGAACGGTTGCTCAGGTATCAGCCGGGAATATTTTCAAGCTCAACATTTATGTTTGCCACAACCTCGCCAAAACTTGCGAAAAGTTAAAGGAATTAGACTTTGAACTCTTTGCACTTGATAGCGGCGGCGTAACCCTTGAACAAGCGCTGACAGCCTCCCAGGGCGGCTCTATTGGATGGATTCTCGGATCTGAAGAAGATGGCATCCAAAACCTCGTATCTAAAATAGCTCACAAAAAAGTAGGAATTCCCATGCTCCCTGGGGTCGAAAGTCTTAACGTTTCGAATTCTGCGGCCATTGCTCTTTATGCGGGTTCTCAAAAGCTAAAAGCTTAGATTTAAAAAAAAGGAATTTTTTTATCAAAATTCTAAAACTTGGCTTGTCAGTGGGGCTGAGTTGATCTTAATTATTCAAAAGTCCATTGTGCTGGCGTAGCTCAATTGGTAGAGCACCGGTTTTGTAAACCGGTGGTTGCGGGTTCGAGTCCCATCGCCAGCTCCATATTCTGCGCAACCGAGCGGGATAAGGCAGAGCGGAGAGTTACCGAAGTGGCCAAACGGGGCAGACTGTAAATCTGCTGGCTTATGCCTTCGATGGTTCGAATCCATCACTCTCCACCATTCTTAACAAAAAATTCATAATATCTTCTTCTCAGTAGAGTTAAAATAATGACATGGGACGTATGGCTGGGTCTTTTCTTACTGTGAGTTTTTATAGCCTCTTAATCACAGGTGAGATTCAAAAAGTTCCAGAAAAACTTATCCCCCAAACAATCAAAAACTTAAAAGAATTATCCGCAAATTTTCAGCCACTTATAAGTCCCCAAAAAAAATCTTCTCCATCTCAAAAAAACCTCCAAGAAGCGTTAAGGGGCTATAGTGATCAAGAAATTCAACGGATGTTGGATATCGCTTCAGGCCAATAAGTTTCAGATTTTTCACGATTATTTCCCCTAAGTACGTTCTTCAACCCCAAACACAAAACAAACACCTCGAAAAGTCTAACCTCAATAGCTGAAGGCTTGTAAATGTAATTTCACTTGCGTCTGATAAATCCAACGTCCTAAATGGTAAGCGTGAATCACCCAAAGCGCTTTCGTGCTCTTTTCATTTTTTTTGTCATAAGCTTTTTTCTAAATGCACAAAGTGCTCTCAAATTAGCTAAAACAAAAACATTCGATATCAACGCTGCGGGCTTTAGTGAAAAATACAACCTTGTCTCCACAGCAACTCAGAACATCGACATGGTTTATTTTATTATTGAAGACGATTACTCAACCTCTCTCTTTTTTAAAAATGTCCTCGAAAAAATGAAGTTTGCTAAAGAAAAGGGCTCGCCTATTCGAACTCGTGTTTTAGTGGATTATTTCATGAGCGAAAAGCAACTTCCTTTTTTACGTCTTTTAGAAAATTCAGGAATTGAGATCAAACGTTATGGAGGCCCCCATCCCGAATGGATTACGAACATGAAGGAACTCAATATAGACTCTCAAAGTTTTTTATCAGGACTGATGGCCCAAGATGCTCAAGCCATTAAAGACTCACTCCCCAAAGAACTCAAAGAAAACTTTGGAAACGATACCTTTGCTCATTTAACACCACAAGAAAAGTTAAGTCTCATTCTGGCAACCATTCAAAGAATTGGGCCAGCAGGTCCAAAGATGTATACGGGTCTCACAAGTTTTCTTTTTCGAAGTCACCACAAGCTTCTTCTTATTGACGGAAAGTGTTTCATGACCGGAGGGAGAAACCTCAGCGATGAGTATCACTCCTCTCGGGGAGATGTTTTAATCGACGGAAATGCAGAACTTGGAATCGAACCTCGCCATTATCCCTTTCAAGATATCGATGTGTCCTCATGCCTTGAAAATAAAACGGATTATTCAGAGAGCGTTCTCACCCAAAGCTTTGAGTACTTATGGAAACACTCCCTAAACGTTGATCTGCATACAAACTTTACAGCACCCGAGCTTGAGACAAATAACATCACAAAGATTGAAGAGCTTCATCGAAAAGCACAACTAGCTGAGCATCTTCTTAAAAACACTCAAAGCTCCCTCACCCTTGAACAAGCTGGAGGCTTAAACGCTCAGTATGTTGAAAATATCATGACCCCTTCTTCAATCGTTAACTCTGGCATTACAGATCTCTACACAAAACTTTTTAAGAGTTTAGACGAGGGTGATGAAGCTTCTTTTGTGAATGCTTATTTTTACCTCGATCCCAAACTCTTTACGGGTCATCAAGAAAAAGATTCTAAAATGAACAGGCTCTACACTTCCATGATTGAAGCTGCTCAAAGAAAAGCAAAAATAAACATTCACACCAATTCAATATCAACAACCGACTTAAGTATTGTGAACGTTTTAAGTTATCCTTTTTATAGAAAATTTGTGAGTGAGAATATTCAGATCAAAGAGCTCTCTAAAGGATCCGACCTTGACCAAGGATCTCTCCACAAAAAAACAGCTTACTTCTCAAGACCGCAAAAGGGGGACGTCTTAATTGTGGGCTCCTACAATTTAGATGCCAGATCCCACTACAAAGATACAAACGTTGCTCTTTCCATAGATATTCCAAATAATCTCAGAGAAGAAGCTTTCAAGGCTTTTAATCGATATACAAGCGGATCACTCAAATGGAGTGAAGTTGATGAAACGCGACTTCATGAAATTGATGAAACAATTATCAAAGATAAAAATAAAATAAAACTTCGAAGATTTCTTTATCCTTTTAGGAATGAAATTTAACTTTTTAAATCAAATCTTTAACAGCTTCGCGCTCGTCTTTGAGCTCTTTTTCAGTAACTTGAATTTTTTCTTTACAGAATGAGTTAAGCTCTACCCCTTCAACGATCTTCCACTGAGATCCATCGAAACGAATAGGATAACTAAACATCAATCCCTTATCGATTCCATATTCGCCATTTGAAGAAACAGCGACTGAAAAACAAGTATCGCCTTTAGTCGGGAAAGTTAACGCTTTCACTGTATCCAAAACTGCATTCGCTGCAGAAGCCGCAGAAGAAGCCCCACGCGCTTTGATAACAGCTGCGCCACGTTTACCTACAGTCTCAAGAAAAGTTGTCTTGAGCCATTCAGCATCTGTAATAACGTCGGTAACTTTTTTTCCATTAATTTGAGCATTCGTAAAATCAGAATACATTGTTGGAGAATGATTACCCCAAATCGCGAGATTTGAAATGGCTTCAACAGCCACTCCAGCCTTCATCGCCAACTGAGAATACGCACGATTTTGATCAAGCATTGTCATCGCGAAGAAATTCTTTTCAGGAATTTTTCCTGCAGCAGCTTTTTTACAAATCCACGCATTTGTATTGCACGGATTTCCAACGACCAACACTTTCACTGTAGGTTTTGCAACTTGAGCTAAAGCTTTACCTTGCTCAATAAAAATACTTCCGTTGATTTTCAACAAATCACTTCGCTCCATGCCATCTTTACGAGGAACGCTGCCTACAAGCAAAGCCCAATCAATATCTTTAAAAGCAACATTGAGTTGTGAAGTTGTCGTTACGGAAGCAAGGCAGGGGAAGGCACAATCTTGAAGTTCCATCTTTACCCCTTCCAATGCTGGAAGAGCTCTTTCGAGTTCGAGCAAGTTTAAGTGAACTTTTGTATCTGCTCCAAAAACTTCTCCAGATGCGATTCGAAAAAGAAGAGCATAACCGATTTGACCAGCTGCTCCTGTGACTGCGACTCTTACTTCTTTTTGTGCCATATTACGTTCCCCTTCTGAGTGCCTTTCTAAAAAATTAATTAAAAACGATTTTGAACTTCATGCGCTTCAAAGAAATAAGCAATTTCTCTTTGAGCAGAAGCAGGAGAGTCACTTCCGTGAACTGCATTTGCTTCGATACTATCTGCAAAGTCTTTGCGAATTGTTCCAGGAAGAGCATTGGCAGGATTAGTAGCACCCATGATTTCTCGGTTACGAACAACCACGTTTTCACCTTCCAAAACCATCAACACAACAGGGCCGCTTGTCATAAAGCTTACAAGTGAGCCAAAGAAAGGTCTTTCTTTGTGTTCAGCATAAAAACCTTCCGCTTTTTCTTTTGTGAGTTTTGTTAACTTCATTGCAGCGATACGAATATTACTTTTTTCAAATCGCTCAACGATCGCTCCGATCGCATTTTTTTGAACAGCATTGGGTTTAATGATTGAAAAGGTTTTTTCCATACTAGATAAATAGATATCCCGATCCCCAAACGAGTCAAAATCTTTTAAAAAAAGGGCTCAAATTTTAACGGCTTTTTTGATGACAGCCAGAGAAGCGACAACCGCCAGTGCTAAAACGCTGGCAATAATCTTTTGCATCAGCATAAGCATCGTCTTTATTGGGAAACCAATCACTGCCATATGCTTTGGGCCGGATTTCGTAATGTGAACTTCCACCGGGGCCAGGAACGTTAAAGTTTTCACTTCCCCAAAAAGTACAGCTCCAATAGCCGTTAGGCACATGCGATCCGTTTGCAAAAGCCACACTTGAAGAAGCCACTAAAAGACCAACACCTAAAATATTTTGAAACACATTTTTCATTATTTACCTCGATTTCTGACGACAGCCTGAAAATGTACAAGGTCCTGTACTAAATCTTCGGCAATCATCTTTTGCATCTTCATAAGCATCGTCTTTTTGAGGGAACCACTGACTTGTGTATCCCACTGGGCGGACGATGTATTGAGACGAACCATTTGGACCAGGGACTGATAAGTTTTGACTACCCCAGTAAGTGCAGCTCCAATAACCACTGGGAGCATTTGAAGCCGTTGCCTGAGCAACTGTAGCGCCAAGAGAAGAAGCGAGCGTTGCCAGGAAAAGAAGAGAGAACTTTTTGGAAAAAATTCTTTTCATGGGGACAGTATAGGTTGAAGAGAAAAGCCCGCAAGCTCTTAACGCTCAGTGGCTCTTAGATTTCAGATCAATTAAGAGACTTCGCGCATTAACGTAATTCACTTTTTTGGCAACACCCCGCAAGAGAACAAGGCTTTACACTGTACATTTCGCATTCTCGCTTTGCGGTATTGTAGGCGTCTTCCTTTTTTGCAAACCAATCACTTCCATAATTTATTTCTTCAAGCTCAAGGTGGAGGATTCCATTTTTATCTTCAACACCATTTTCTTCCATTCCCAAAAAAGTACAGCTCCAATAATTACTTGGAACTCTATACCCCATTGCATGGGCTGAATTTTTTGAAAAAGGGATAGAAGCGGAAGCAAGACTTATCAAAATTGATAACTTTTTCATCGGGCCACTATAAAGAGATTAGAAATCCCCACAAGCAACTGACGCCTAGCGAATTCTTAAATCAACAAAGTTTCGTTCTTGAAAATTTAACAAGCTTTAAAAAAATTACAAACGACGTCTGATTTTTTCTTCGATCTCTGTCAAAACTTTTATGTGATCTTCGAATGATAAAAGATCCGGGCGATCAAAAGACAAAAGCCTTATAAGCAAGCGACCATACGCATGCCGAGGAGAATCGTGTAAGCGAGCGTCGCCACTCGAAGCCATTTTTTCATAGCGCCCATTTCCAAAATATTTGGAGGGATTACCCAAAACATCTGTCCACTCCGAACCTCTGGGAAGCCTTTTGTGAAGAACAATAAACCTGATAACTAAATCGTGAGCCTTGTTTTGAAGAAACTCTAAATCACTATCCAAATAAATTGGGTTATAGACAATTCGATTGTATGCAACCTTTTCTTTAAGATCTTCCAAAATCTCAAAGCGTTCTGTTTCATTTAAAGATTTCCAAAAAATCTCTGTAATCTGAAGTTTTGCAAGCAGACTCTCATAAGCCTCGGAAGGTGAATCATAGATCCTTGAACGATTTCCGCTAAAACCCGTTCGATACGCACCTGTTCCAAAATATTTAGCTTGTATATGACCCAACAATTCATCCCACTCTTTTCCAGCAGGAAGTCTTTTTTCTTGAAGAATAAACGCAATAACTTTCTGATCAGACTCATCCTTTTGAGCCATTCGTTGAGAATTCCTTAAAATGTCGCGGCAACTAGGTTTATTGGACGCATTAGAAGCAAAAGCTTGAAAAGAAAAAAAGGATACTAAAAAAAACAAACGGCTTAATTGTGAAGAAGACATTTAAAAGGTTATTTTCTTCTACTATCGCCCACTAAACTAAGCAAATGTATAAAGATGTTCACAAAGTCGAGATAAAGAACCAAAGCCCCAAAAATCGCTGCTTTTTCAACAGCTTGGGACCCATTGGGACTATCAACATAAGCATCTTTAATTTTTTGAGTATCATAAGCTGTTAGTCCAGAGAAAACGATTAATCCAATAA
>CANIGN010000041.1 GCA_947467125.1 Bacteriovoracaceae bacterium
CGAGGAATTCAGAATGTTGAAGAGTCATCCTCCTTATTAAACCCTTTTTTGACCTAGAAATAAATCCATGAAATCATACTCTTGCTTGAAAATAATTCCTGACTTTCATTCTTTTTCTGAAGCCTTGATGTCAAACTTGGCTAGTCGTTGTTTTGAGTGGGATTCTTGGGAAATTCGAGAGATTCTTTTTCAGCAAAAAAATTCCAAAGCTGAGTTTTGTATCTGCTTAAAGTTGAAAGAGAAGGGTCAAAAAGAGAAAAGCTACTTTGCACAGGTGTCTGATTCTCCGACGCAACTTTTATTGAGCCGCTCTTCGGGTTCAGCACTCAAACAAAACGCTAAAAGTGCTCGCCTTTCTAAAATACTAAAAACTGCCAAAGTTCTGGCGGAGAGAAAGAAAAACTCCAAGGGTATTTATAAAGAAAAAAATTCTGAGCTTTTTTTAAGCGCAATAAAATAATAACTTAAACAATTATAATTCAACAGGTTGAATAATGTCTTCGCTTAAGCCGTTGTCTTTCATCCATTTTTTCACATCGTATTCTTGTCCTCGTAAGCAATAGACATGAATCATGTCGAAACGTCGAACGTAATCACTTTTAAGAAGAAGCGAAATTTCTTCAATAGGAATCAGCTTGTTTCTTTCTTCGATGTAGAGGGGGTAGCGACCACGATCTTTAGTAGTGAGGTAAGAAACACTATGTCTCCACCAAATTTTAGGAACTTGATCTGTTTTCGTTCGATTATTTTTATTCTTGAGAGAAGGATACCAAGCCGTTGTTCCTTTGCTGAGTTCGTAGGGCTCAATAAATCGCAAGAATTTTTTTTGTTGTTCTTGTCGAATGGTAAATAAGTGTTTGAGAGGAATTCGGTCGCGGATATGCTCTCCCCACTTAGAAGAACGATTCTTAATGATTTTTCTCAACAGCCAATCATCAGACCAGCGCAAATAATCTGTGAGATCAGGTTGAATAGAAAAGTCTGGCAATTCCGCTAAAGCATTTTCAAGAATCACATCAAAAGCCACTGTGGTTTTGTGTGAGTACAATTGCATGAACATGTGGAAACGAGAAATAAGAAAATCTTCAAATGCATGAAGTGCTTTTCTTCGAAGAGCCGTGACGAGTTGTCCCTTCTTTTCGGGATGAGATCGCCAAAGAACGTTTCCGATGAGCATTTCTTTGTCGTACTGTCCGTAAGGCACACCCGTATAGTGCGAATCCCGCAAAAGGTAATCCATACGATCCGCATCGAGTTCTCCGGAGACAAGTTCTTTGAGTGCATCGTGCAGGCGCCACTTGCCAGACGGGCCTACTTTGTCGACGTCATCATACTCAGGGCTCGGCTTCACCCAATCGACAATCAAAGAGGCAATGTCTTGAGCGAGTAATCCTCCAATGCGTCCCTCGTCTTCTGAGGCCATCAAAGAAATAATAGCGACTGAAAAATCTTCGTGTGCCGTTGGCTGATTCATCCAGCGATCGGATTTAAAAAAGCGATCTTGAACCCAATCTTCGGGAATAATGCCTTCTCGAAAAAGAAGTTTGCGAACGGGATGAAGTGGGCGACCCAAATTCGTCACACCTTCTAAGCTGTGGGAAAAAGGACCGTGACCGATATCGTGTAAAAGCGCAGCCATCCTGACGAGTCTACGAAAGTAATCTTGTTGGGGAGGCTGAAGGGCGCGTGGACCAAAAGTGCTTATAAATTCTTGAGAAACGGAATCGAAAATAAGCCCCGCTAAATGCATAGCTCCTACACAATGGCTAAAGCGATCGTGGGTAGAGCCTGGAAACACAAGATTCAAAAAAGCGGTTTGTTTAATGCGGCGAAGGCGTTGAAAATACGGGTGGTCGATCAAATTCTTTTCAGTTCGAGAAATAGGAACCGTATGGTGAACGGGGTCACGCAATAAGTGCTGCATATACTGAACACAAAAACTTAACCTGACAGAGGGGGGTCTGTCTGCTAGAATTAAAATTATGAATTTCGAAGTCACCGAAAAAGCTGCAAAGCAGCTTGTTTCCGTTCAAGAGCGTGAAGGAAAGTCCAATTTCTTTTTGCGAGTGAGCGTCGTGGGGGGTGGTTGTTCAGGTTTTTCTTACAAGATGTCTTTTGAAGACAAGCAAAATGAAGGCGACAAAGTTTTTGAACACTTTGGAGTGAAGGTTTTGATTGATCCCAAAAGCTTACTTTTCTTAGATAAAACCCAGCTCGATTTTTCAGACGGTCTCAATGGACAAGGCTTTACTTTTACGAATCCCAACGCCAAGAGCACTTGTGGTTGCGGATCGAGCTTTTCGGCTTAATTCCCTTTCAATCCTAAATTATTTTCCATGGAGAAAGCTCTGGCGACTTTTCCCAAGCCTTGCTAAAGCTAAAGGTGAGCTATGAATATGAATCTTTTCGGAAAATCAGCTGCTCCTTCTCAAGCTCCTGTCGGGGGAGATAACGTTTTTCTTTCTCGTATCGATGAAGTCGTGAATTGGGGCCGAAAAAACAGTCTTTGGCCTATGACTTTCGGTTTGGCTTGTTGTGCGATCGAAATGATGGCAACAGGTGCTTCAAACTACGACCTCGAGCGCTTTGGTTGTGGAGTTTTTCGTGCCACACCTCGTCAGTCTGATTTTATGATTGTTGCGGGAACCGTTACTTTAAAGATGGCGACTCGTTTGAAGCGTCTTTATGATCAAATGCCCGATCCTCGTTGGGTTATTTCTATGGGATCTTGTGCCACAAAAGGTGGCCCTTACTGGAAAGATGGTTATCACGTTTTGAAGGGTGTGGATCGCGTGGTTCCTGTGGACGTTTATGTGCCAGGTTGTCCTCCGCGTCCGGAAGCTTTGATTGATGGATTGATCAAATTGCAGAACAAAGTCGCTGTTGCTCGACCAACAGCGGGTGATCATCAAGGTGGAAGTGGCAAGCGTGGTCGCCAAGTAGGCGAACCCAACGAAAAGTTGGGCGTTGATGAAGCCTTTCCTGAAAACAATAAAACAGCTTAGGCTTTCTTGATGGCCATTTTAAAAACTGATTTATGGTTGCCCACTCCTCTCGAAGATATTTGGGATTTTCATAAAGATCCTCGTAATTTACTCAAAATAACTCCTTCTGTTTTGAAGGTAAAAATCGATCTCTTGCCTGAGCAAATTGTAAAAGGCTCCGAGATTTTGATTCATTCTGAAAGCAAGTTATTAAAGCCTTTTTTGAAGTGGACGGTTCGTTATGAAGAGTGGAAGGAAGATGAAGATTATAAAATGTTCATTGATTCCCAGTCTGAAGGTCCATTCAAAAGCTGGCATCACACACATGAATTTATACGCGGAAGCAAAGAGCTTGTTGTCGGAGAGAAAATCGTGAAAGCTAAGCTCCCCGGTACTTGGATTAAAGATAGCGTTGAGTATGAGCTTAAAAAGCAGTTCAAGCCTTTTTCTTTTGTAGCAGAAAAGCTTTTGGCTAAGCTTTTTGTTTATCGAAAAAGAGCTCTTTTAAAACTTTTCAATACAAGAGACGCACTAGATGCGTAGGCACTAGACACGTAGATAGAGCCTGTCTAATCTTGCTCTATGCTCTCAAAAAAATGTTTCAAAGAGTTCCAAAGTTCTTCTAAAAAATATTCGTATTATTCGCTTCCGGAGTTAGCGAAGCTTACGCAAACTCCAGTCTCGAGACTCCCTGTGAGTATTCGAATTGTTCTCGAAAGCGTTTTACGAAATTGTGACAATCTTAAAGTTCATGAAAAAGATGTCTTGGCTCTTTGCAAATACAACGCAAAAAATCCTGCGGCCGAAGAAATTCCATTTATTGTTTCAAGAATTGTTTTGCAAGATTTCACAGGAGTTCCTCTCTTGGTGGATTTAGCAGCGATGCGCGATGCGATGAGTACTCAGGGGAAAGATCCTAAAAAACTTGAGCCCCTTGTGCCAGTGGATCTTGTAGTTGATCACTCTGTGCAGGTGGATTATTCAGGCTCAGCGGATTCTTATAAAATGAATTTGAAAAAAGAATTTGAACGCAACCGCGAGCGTTATGAATTTTTGAAATGGGGGCAAAGCGCTTTTGATACGTTTAAGGTTGTTCCTCCAGGAATCGGAATCGTTCACCAAGTCAATCTTGAGTATCTTGCTCGTGGAATTTTTGAACAAAATCAAGTTCTCTATCCTGACTCTCTTGTGGGAACAGACTCGCATACAACCATGATCAACGGTCTTGGAATTGTAGGTTGGGGTGTGGGTGGAATTGAAGCTGAAGCGGGAATGTTGGGTCAGCCTCTTTACTTCTTAACTCCTGAGGTTGTGGGTGTTTATCTGACAGGCAAATTGCAAGAGGGTGTGACGGCAACTGATCTCACTCTCACTCTTACGGAGCTTTTGCGTAAGACAAAAGTTGTTGGAAAGTTTGTGGAGTACTTTGGTCCTGGAGCAGTAGCGCTTTCTCTTCCGGATCGTGCAACGGTTGCGAATATGGCTCCTGAATATGGAGCGACGATGGGTTTCTTCCCCACTGACGAAGAAACTTTGAATTATTTTAATCTTACAGGTCGCGATCCTGAAAAAGTAAAACTCATTGGCGACTATTACAAACAGCAAGAGCTCTTTGGCATTCCTCTTAAAAAAGAAGATATCGATTACACTCAGATGATTGAGCTTGATTTGAGCACGATTGTTCCAAGTGTGGCGGGTCCAAAACGTCCACAAGATCGCATTTCTTTGCCAGAGATGGGCAATGATTTTCGAAAACTTTTTGGTCAAAGCAAAAAAGATGGCGGCTTTGAAAAGAAAAGCGATGAATTGAAAAAAGAATTTGCTCTTTCAAACGAAAAGAAAGGTCCCATTCACCACGGAGACGTTGTGATTGCAGCAATTACTTCTTGTACGAACACGTCTAATCCAAGTGTGATGATTGCGGCTGGATTGCTTGCTCAAAAAGCTGTTGCAAAAGGCTTGAAGGTACATCCTCGAGTAAAAACTTCATTGGCACCTGGTTCGCGAGTGGTGACAGATTATCTTGAAAAATCTGGTCTTCAAACATCTTTGGATAAAATTGGATTTAACCTTGTAGGTTATGGTTGTACGACTTGTATCGGAAATTCTGGGCCTCTTGATGAGAGCATTGAAAAGGGAATTTTGGAGAACGATCTTGTTGTAGCAAGTGTTCTTTCGGGAAATAGAAACTTCGAGGCACGCGTTCATCCTGCGGTGAAAAGTAACTTCTTGATGTCGCCTCCTCTTGTAGTGGCTTTTGCATTAGCAGGATCTGTTGAGAGAGATCTTACGAAAGAAGCTATTGGAAAAGACACGCAAGGCGCAGATGTTTATTTGAAAGATATTTGGCCTAAGTCTGATGAAATTCGTGACGTGATGGCAAAAACGCTTAAAGCCTCAGTGTTTAGAGAGTTATACGCTGATTTTGTAAAAATGAATCCTGAGTGGAATGAAATTCCATCGACTGTAGGAAATCTTTACAAGTGGAATGAGAAGAGTACTTATATTCAAAATCCTCCGTACTTTGAAAACTTTAAATTACAGCCTTCTGTGTTGGAAAACATTTCTGGCGCTCGAGTCTTGGGTATCTTTGGAGATTCTGTAACAACGGATCATATTTCTCCAGCCGGAAGTTTTAAGAAAGATTCTCCTGCAGGAAAATTCCTTTTAGATCACGGAGTAGATTCAAAAGATTTTAACTCCTATGGAAGTCGTCGTGGAAACGATAAGATTATGACTCGTGGAACTTTTGCAAACGTTCGCATTAAAAATTTAATGTTGGGCGGTGTAGAAGGTGGCTTAACAAAAGACTTTTCACAAAATGGAAAAGTTGTTTCTATCTTTGAAGCTTCTGAAAATTACAAATCTCAAAAATGGCCGATGATTATCTTTGGCGGCAAAGAGTACGGAACAGGAAGTTCTCGCGATTGGGCTGCAAAGGGTCCGATGCTGCTTGGAGTGAAGGCTGTTGTTGCTGAAAGTTTTGAACGTATTCACCGAAGCAATCTTGTGGGTATGGGAATTTTGCCTTGCTGCTTTAAGAATGGAGCAAATGCTCAAAGCTTGGGTCTCGACGGCTCTGAAGTTTTTAGCATCAACTTAAAAGGTGGAGATTTAAATCCACGACAAGACATCACTTTGGAATATGTGAAAGACGGCAAGCAAATGAGTGTTGTTGTTCAAGCTCGTTTGGATACGCCTATTGAGGTTGAGTACTTTAAGCACGGTGGAATTTTGCCATACGTTCTTCGTCAGATTATTAAGAACGCCTAATTATTTTGCATCATAAAAAAAGCCTCGGTTCTCATTGAAGAGAGCCGAGGCTTTTTTATTTTTGATTTTAAATCAAAAATTATTAGAGAAGTTTACTAGAGGAACTTAGCGCTCAAACCGAGGCCAAGTGCCCAGTAGTTTTGAGTTCCAAGAGCTCCGTCTGTTTTATTCATATCGCTGAAAGCATATTTAAATCCAACGTGTCCACCAAGAGCAAAGTCAGAAGACATTGCATAGTTGATGTGTGACTCAAGGTTAAGTCCGTAAACTGTTTCGATTTTTAGATCATCAAAACCATCAGATTTCATTTTTCCAAGAGGCATTCCAACATAAGGTCCAACGCCTACAAGAGCGTTAAGATCTTTGCTGAAAGACATGTTGTAAACAAAGTTTACGGGAATATCGAGGAAGTTAACTTTAGATTTTACAGTAGAAGTTTCAGCGCTAACCATGTTGAAGTCGAGACCTAAAGAAGCACCCATTTCGTTTGTAAACATATAAGCTACGTCTGTTCCAACAGAGAGGTTGTATCCCATGTCGTATTTCAAGCCATCGCTCATCAATTTAGTCATGTTCATGTCGATGTTTGTGTAGACTTTCATAGGGCTATTGCCAGATGAAGTGCTTGTCATTGTTCCCATAGCCATCGCCATAGAAGCCGCTGCGCTCATTACTACTATTGCAAATTTTTTCATTTCTCTTTTCTCCTTTTTATTTAAAGACTTTCTCCGAAAGTCATTTCTGATTTCATTACAACTCAGCTTCCAAAATATTCAAGTGAGCTTCACAGCAATAAAAGTGACTGTTCATATCGTCCACTCCTTCCATTTTTGCCCAAGAGTTGTACAATTTTTGACCCTTTATTTTGCTATAAAGCCTTCCTTGATCGTTATGAGCGGTATTGTTTTTGCTATTATAAAGATGAAGTTAAGAGAAGTTTAAAGAGCATTTATGTATAACGACGGTGTCAAACTTTTGATCGCATTCAGAAAGGGAATTTTAATCCTTTTGGCTGTCTTTGCGCCGTTATTTTTATTCTCTGAACAAGCATCGACTCAAGAATCTTTTCAGCGCTCACTATTAGAGCGTAGACCTCAGTCGAACTCATCTCAAGACGATTCTTTTTTTCGAAATTCTGAAGATTCTTTTGCGGGACTGACTCCGCTTTCTCCTTCTGTTTGGAATTCTTACAATGAAGAAATTCGTGGTGATACGGACGTGGGTAAATATCTCTTTCGTGAAGCTTATCTCGTTGAAGCTGACCGCAAATCTATCCGAACAGACAGCCGAATGTTTACCGTTCCTATGGACGATTTGTCTTCTACCCAAAGGCGGATCTTAAGCCCTTTTCGTCGCGAAGAAGAAGAACGACAAAGACGTGATTATGCAGAAAGTGTTTCGGCAATTGTGGTGAACAAAGGCTTGCCTGAATATGTGATTCAAGTTTTGGGTTTTCAAAAGTTACGAGAAGGTGTGAAAAAAGTTGAGCGCGCTGTTGCTCTTGATGTGACTCTATCTGCGCCTAAGAGTTCCGCTGATGGGACTCCTCAACGTGACCAACATCCGTGGCGCTATCGTGGAATCGCTTTACCTTTTCAGAGAAGCTATCGTATGGGTCTTACGAATTCCATTTGGACTTTTGATGTTCAAGGTGGAGCTGCTTCCTCTAAGGGAGATAAGCTTTATGCAGAAATGTCTGCACGGTGGAGTCGTTATCTTCAATCAAATACCTATCAATTTATGACAAATACTGCGATCACAAGTTTTGCGGTCTTTTTGAAGGATGATCTTTCAGTCAGTGTTTCTTATCTCAATGAAATAAAAAACCAAGCTTCTACTCCCGACGTCAGCAAAGAGTCGATTGGATTTAATTATATTTTCTAAGTTGTTTTCGTTTTAAAATCTCAATAACATCAAACTGTTTTGAAAAAACTCAATCAAGCTCATTTAGCCCGCTTGTTTTTGCTTTTGGCGACAGGCATGTGGGGGATGAGCTTTCCGATTGTGAAAGCTATTCGAGGACAGTTTTATTGTGGATTGGGTGCAACGGAATTAGAGCTCAGTTCTTCCTTTGTCTTTCTTCGATTTACGATCGCCTCTTCTTTGTTTGGATTGTTTTTTTATTTTTTCTCAAAAGATAAAAGAAATATCTCCCCTAAATCATTTCGTGAAATTTATTTAGGTCTTTTACTGGGGCTTACTGGTGGTTTTGGAATTCTTTTGCAAACGGATGGGCTTGCTTATACGGATCCAGGAACCTCTGCTTTTTTAACTCAGTTAACATGTGTCTTGGTGCCTCTTGTGGCTATTTTTCAGAAAAAGAAAAAATTAACATTTCTTTTTTTCATCGCTTTGCTTTTGGGGGTGGGGGGCGTTTATCTTTTATCGGGTTTTGATTTGTTTCAAATGAAGATGGGCAGAGGTGAAGCTGAAACTCTTTTGGCTGCTTTGTTGTTTACGTTGCAGATTCTTTTACTGGAATCTCAGCGCTTTCAAAAACACACTACACTTAGATCAACCTGGACGATGTTTATTGTTTTTGCTCTGATCAATGTGCCCTTTTTTAAAATCTCCAAGCTCTGCCTCAATCCTCTTGTACGGCAATCGCCTTTTTTGCCTCTCTCGCTTTTGGTCGTTGTGGTGCTTTTTTGTTCGCTTTTAACCTTTGGCTTGATGAACCTTTGGCAATCAAAAATCTCTGCTACAGAAGCAACTTTTATTTATTCCCTCGAAGCTGTGTTCGCTCTTTGCTTTAATTTCTTGTGGATTCCTCTTTTGGTATTTTGGGGATATTCAATGAGCTTTGAGAAGCCGGGACTTTCTTTCTCAATGGGGGCTTTCATGTTGATTGCTGCAAACTTTTTTCTTTTTTATGAAGCTTTGCGCAAGCCCTTGCAGAACTAAGGCTCACTGTTAGACTTTTTTCTGTAAGGGGACTTATGAAAAAACATCATTCAAAAATTTTTGCTTCAATTCTTTTATTCTTTAGCTTATTGAGTTTTATCCAAGATGCTTCTGCGAATCCTAATGTGTACTTGCGCCCTGGCCAAGTCGTTTTGATTCCTCAATCAATTACAGACACAAGAGTTTTCTGTGGTGGCAATGGTAATGGTGGCGGAAATGGCGGAGGGCATTTAGATTGCGTCGAAGAATGCCAGCAGTGGTATAACGTCACGACCGAAGTGAATGGTCATTGGGAACAGGTTCCTACTTGTGCCTTTCAGAAAACCTGCGAAATGCTTTCTAATGGATGTGTCCGCGCAACAACGTGTTCAAGTTTTCAGTCTAAGATTGTGGAAACAAATGGCCATTGGCAAACTATTTTGGTCTGCTTAGGGACTCGAACAAAAATCTCTTGTCCTTAGAACTTCAGAACTTCGATTTTCCTCTCTTTTTTGATGAGCTTTTGCTACATATATTCCTGTGGAAGACATAGCTGGACTTTTAGAATTTAAACTCAAAAGTAAAACCTCGCCTCTCTGGCCTCAGAAGGTGATTGCAAATTTTGATGTCTTTTTAAAAGATCACGCGGCCGCCGAAAAAAAGGCGATGTCGACAGCGCTTTCTTTTATTGCAAAATATCCTGATCAACCTGAACTTGTAAAAACGATGTTCTCGATTGCCAAAGAAGAGCTCGAGCATTTTGAACAAATCACAGAACTTTTGCACAAACGCAATCAAGGCCTTAAGAGCGATGAGAAGGATCCTTATATTCAAGAACTCCTTAAGGAATTGCGTCATGGAGTGAGAGATCGGTTTTTGGATCGACTTCTTCTTGCAGCTATTGTTGAAAATCGTGGCTGCGAGCGCTTTGGTCTGGTGGCTGGCGCGTTGTCAGAAGACGATCAGTTAAAGGCCTATTACGAGCACTTAAGCCGAGAAGAGGCTAAGCATTATGGCCAATACATTAAATTAGCGCGTCTCTATTTTGAAAAAAATGAAATTGAAAAACGCTTAATGGAATTGCTCGAAGCAGAAGCTCGCATTGTGAATGCTCTTCCCATCACGCCCATGCTTCATTAGTTTTACAAAAGCTTTAATTCTTCTTCCGGAATTTTGTGATCCGCACCTGGAATGATTTTGACTTCCAGTTCGGGCCAGATTTTTTGAATTTCTTTAAGATGTTCAAGAGGGGTTACCCAATCCTTATCCCCTTGAAGGCAAAGAGTTTGTATTTTTTGTGTGCGAATTTTTTGGATAGCTTCTTTGACATCTTTTTCTTTGAGGAAAAAATTATTTTTTAAATAATGAATTTGAATTTTGCTCACATTGATCCAAAATTTATTGAGAGTTGATGCTGTGAGGAGGGTGTGTTCTTTGGGGCGTTCCGCAAAATAAAGCGCGCCTTCCCAGTTGACCCATCGAGCGAGAGCTTCAAAGTCGGGAGAGTCGCGGAGAATTTTTTCAGCATAAAAATTGACGAGAGACCACCCGCCTTCAAGGGAGCAGCAAGAAGCAAAATCCTTCCAGGCTTGAGTGAGTTTTTGAGCTGCACCTTGCTGAGTGTATGACCAGCGAAAATCATTTTCTTTGGCCCAGAAAGGACTTTTTAAAATTATTTTCTCTACACGCTCACTAAACTTTGCAGCGTACTGCAGAGCAAGAACAGCGCCCCAGCTGC
>CANIGN010000042.1 GCA_947467125.1 Bacteriovoracaceae bacterium
ATGAATGGATTCGAAAAAAAGCTCTTAAAAACAAAAAGATCTCAGTTAAACTAAAATAGATGTTTTCCAAGAAGTCTGCTCTCACAAAAGTTTTGGCTCTTATTTTAGCTTTTTCTTTTCTCTCAACTCTTTATCAAGCAAAAGCCAACATAGGTACTATCAGCAAGATTTTAGGCGGAGTGTTAGTGCTTGTAGGCGCTAAAGATGTTTATCAGGGGATGGGAGAGACAAACACATGGTGCACTTGTGCCGCAAGCCTATATCCCGCTACCGCAGTAACTTGCCAACCAGGATGTACAAAAGGAAGATGGCAAATAGCACAAGGCGTTCTTGAAATGGGAGGCGGAATGGCTGCCATGATGAACAATTCTAAAACTGAAAAAGAACTCAACCCTAATCCGACACCTAACACTCCCGGAGCGACGACAGCAGGAACAACAAACAACACCCCCCAGTTACCAGACGGCACTCGCGCAAGCATTCCCGACAAATGCAAAGAATTTCCTCAATTGTGCAAATGCAACGATTCAGCCTGCAACCAACCCACTCTTCAATTACCTCCAAAAGACGACTTAGAAAAATTAATGCGCGCAGGAGGTTCAAGTAAAGCCCTTGCACCCGACGGCACAACTCTCGACGATGCGCTCGCTAAACTCAACGAAAACTACGACAAAGCCAAAGACGCTGCTGATGCTTTCAACCAACAATCTGCAGCAGGCGCCTTCCTTCCTGGCGGAGATGGCGGCCTAGGAGGTGATTCAAGCGGATCCGGCGAAGATTACATGGGACTCAACAAAGGAGATGGCTCAGACTCTGCGTCCAAAGGTGGTGGCTTCGATTCTCCCTCAAACCCCTTCTTGAACAACAATGCTGATTTAGACAACCTCAAAAAAATGCGCGGAGAACCCGATCCCGTTACAACTGTCGGCCTCAACCTTCAGAACAACAACACCAACAAGCTTCTCACTATTTTTGAGCGAGCAGCGCGAGTTTTACGCGGAGATCGCAACCGCGACATCTCACTTGCCAAAATTGAATGGACCCGCAAGGAAGCCCTCAAAAAGCAAGGAAAAGCTCCGTCTACGATTTCTGCTCCAAAACAATAATTTTGTATCTTTTGTAAAAAGACAAAATCGATTAACGTTTATCGCATGAAAATCGCAATCAATGGATTTGGAAGAATTGGACGTTTAGTAACTCGTGCTTATTTTGAAAATGAAGCTCTTCATAAGCATTTAGACCTTGTAGCCATCAACGATCTTACAAGTGCCGAAGACGCAGCTTTTGGATTTAAATACGACTCCGTTCACAGAAAATTCAAAGGAACAGTTGTTGGCGAAAAAGGCAGCATCACAATCAACGGCAAAAAAATCAAATATTGTGGAACTGCAAATCCTGCGGAAGCTCCTTGGAAAGAACTCGGCGTTGACATCGTTTTGGAATGTTCTGGATTTTATACAAACAAAGAAAAAGCGAGTCTTCACCTCAAGGCAGGCGCAAAACGCGTGATCATTTCTGCTCCTGGAACAAACGTCGATCGCACAATTGTCATGGGCGTGAACCATACTGAATTCAATCCTGCGACAGATTTTGTATTGAGCAACGCATCTTGCACCACAAATTGCTTGGCTCCTTTTGCAAGCGTTCTCCATGAGAATTTTGAGATCTTGCACGGACTCATGACCACAATTCATAGCTATACAAACGACCAACGCTTGCTCGATGCGGCTCACAGCGACCCACGTCGTGCTCGCGCTGCTGCGATCAACATGGTTCCCACTTCAACAGGTGCTGCAAAAGCGGTGGGTGAAGTCATCCCTGCATTAAACGGTAAACTCGACGGACTGTCAGTTCGCGTTCCAACTCCAGATGTTTCTTTTACTGATCTCGTTGTGACTTTGAAAAAAGAAGTCACCAAGAGTGATATCATCAATGCCCTTTCAAAAGCTGCTGAAGGCAAGCTCAAAGGCATTATGGCTGTTTCAAAAGAACCTCTCGTGAGCAGTGACTTTTTGGGTGACTCACACAGCTCTATCGTTGATGCTGACTTGACTTATGTCATTGGTGGAAACGAAAAAGGTAAAGGAAACATGGCGAAGATTTGCGCTTGGTACGACAACGAACACGGTTTTTCAAACCGCATGCTCGACCTTTGCAAATACATCGGCGAAAAAACTCTCTAAGGCATTGTCATGAAAGCGACGCTCTCAGACTATCCTGGCGGTCAGTTAATCAAAAGCATTTCTCAAGGTGACTTCAAAAACAAACGTGTTTTTTTACGCGTTGATTTCAACGTCCCTTTGAAGAATGGAAAAGTGACGGACGACACTCGCATCACAGCGGCTCTTCCCACCATTAATTTTCTTCGTGAAAAAGGCGCGCGATTGATCATCGCTTCTCACTTGGGAAGACCTAAAGGCAAACCTGAAGCAGCTTTTTCTTTAGAACCTGTGGCAACCTTGCTTGGTGAAAAATTAAAATCTGATGTGGTTTTTGCTCACGAAGCGACGGGCTATCCAGTTTTAAAACAAAGCAAAGAATTGCGTGAAGGCCAAATCATGTTGCTCGAAAATCTTCGTTATTATGCCGGAGAAGAAAGTAACGATAACGAATTCGCCGTGAAACTTTCTGCGCTTGCAGATGCTTACGTGAACGATGCTTTTGGTACTTGCCATCGCGCTCACGCAAGCGTGTCTGCTTTGCCCGGACTCTTACAAGATAAATACGCGGGTTTTCTTTTAGAAAAAGAAATTTCTGAACTCGGTCGCGTGATCCACAATCCTGATCGTCCTTTCGTAGCGGTTTTGGGTGGATCCAAAGTCTCCGACAAAGTGGGAGTCATCGAGGCTCTGCTCGTGAAGAGTTCCAAAATCATCATCGGAGGCGCGATGGCTTATACGTTCTTGCGCGCTTTGCAGGTGGATGTGGGCTCAAGCCTTGTGGAACTTGACAAGGTGACCTTGGCTGGAAAAATCATGACTCGCGCGAAAGAAGCAAAATGTCAGATTCTTCTTCCCGTCGATCACAAAATGGCGACAAGCTTTGATCCTCCTCACGCAGTGAAGGATTCCGAAAACGCACACATTCCCAAAGGATGGATGGGACTCGATATCGGACCTAAAACCATCGAACTCTACACTCGCGAATTAGCGGGAACGAAATGTCTTTTCTGGAACGGCCCTATGGGAGTTTTTGAACAAAAACCTTTCGACATAGGAACGATGAGTTTAGCTCAGGCGATTGCTGACCTTCCCAACTGTGTAAAAGTTTGCGGAGGCGGCGACAGCGTTGCCGCTCTGAACACAAGCGGATTGGATCAACACTTCACTCACATTTCAACAGGTGGTGGAGCTAGTCTTGAAATGATCGAAGGCAAAGCAATGCCGGGAATCGAATCACTCAAGCGCGTTCCTCGATAAAGATTCACGAAGGAGAAAACATGGCGATACTGGCAGGCAACTGGAAACTCTACAAAACCAGAAAAGACGTTGAGTCTTTTTTTGATTCTTTAGCAGATATCGATCCTGCCGGGCACGAATGCTATGTGGCCCCTAGCCCGTCTCTGCTTGAAACTGCTTGCCGAAAGAGCCAAGAAAAAGGCAACAAGATCGGTATCTTAAGTCAAAACCTTGCTTACAAACTTGAAGGGGCTCTCACGGGCGAAACAAGCGTGAAGCAACTTCTTGAATTGGGAGTCAAAGGCAGCCTTGTCGCGCACAGTGAACGCCGGCAATTTTTCGGAGAAACAAACGAAAGCGCCGCGGAACGTTGCAAGATCGGTCTCGAACACGGGCTTAAAATTCTTTTTTGCATCGGAGAAAATTTGGAAGAGCGCAAACAAGGTCGCTTTGAAAAAGTAATCGAGGCGCAACTCAATCCTCTTTTCAAAGTAGCCGATGCCTTCAGCAAAGAGACAGTTCAAAAGCAGCTTGTTCTTGCCTACGAACCCGTTTGGGCGATTGGAACAGGCGTGACAGCGACAAACGAAGAAATCGCTGCAAGTCATGATTTTATTTACAAACTTTGCTCAAAAGCAGGCTTTGACCTCTCTATACTTTACGGGGGATCTGTAAAACCCGAAAACTTGGGAGCCATCTCCAGTATACCGCGCGTGAACGGTGCTCTTGTGGGCGGCGCTTCTCTTGAAGCTAAAAGCTACCGAGACCTGCTTGCGTGTTTGACTCGACCTTTAAGATCGCCTACTTAAGAGCTTGTACATGGTGACTCCCGTATTTACCCTTGGCGTAGTTTTATTGGGCTTTTTAGCTTTTCTTGTTGTGGGATCTATGGGCCGCGGAGGCTTCTAAAATGTTAACACTCGTTACAACTCTTCAAGTTCTTGTCAGTATTCTTGTGATCACTCTCGTTCTTTTGCAACCCTCTAAAGGCGGAAGCTTTTTTAGCGCGAGCAACCAGGGCGTATTTGGAAGCAGCGGAGGAACAAATTTCCTCTTCAAAGCGACTATGTGGTGCTCTTTGTTTTTGGCTGCAAGTTGTTTATTCTTATCTTGGTTCAGACTCCACGAAGCAGGCGAATCTGTGATTGTAGATACAAAAGTGAATGCACAACCTGCACAAACATCTGCACCAGCGGCTCCTACTGAATCGGTACCTAGCAAGTAATCGTTTTAAATCTGAAAAATCACATCATTTATTAACGTTTACTTTAATACAAAAAAACATTACAATTTTGGAGTATGGGTAAGGAAATACTCAAGCGGCAAATTCAGCTTCCTGAGCGAAGAAGCTGCCTCATCCTTGGACCTCGTCAAACAGGTAAAAGCACGTGGATTCGAAATCTTCTTCGATCTCAAGATTTGATGATAAATCTTTTGAGCCAAACTGAATATTTAAGCTATATACGGGAGCCCGGGTGCTTTCGAGAAGAAGTTCTAAGCCATCATCGACGACACCCGAAAGGAACGATTTTTGTAGACGAAGTGCAAAAAATTCCTCAACTACTCGATGAAGTTCATGATCTCATCGAAAGCCACGACATCAAATTCGTACTTACTGGCTCGAGTGCTCGAAAGCTCAAACGAGGAGGAGCCAACCTTCTCGCAGGAAGAGCTGTCAGCATGCAACTCTTTCCTCTAACTTCTCAAGAAATAGATTCAGATTTTCAACTAGAACGAGCCTTATTATGGGGAAGCCTTCCTATTCTATGGAATCCTAACAAGCCTCTTGATAAAACTGAATCTAAACAATTTCTTAGAAGTTATGCCGAAACTTATTTGAAAGAAGAAATCTTACAAGAAGGTCTCATTCGACAAGCAGGGCCCTTTGTTCATTTTTTAGAAATTGCTGCTGAAAATGACGGACAAATCGTCAACTACAGCTCCATTGCCCGCGAGTGTGGAGTAAGTGTCAAAACAGTTCAGCAATATTACGAAATTCTAGAAGATACCTTTCTTGCATATCGAATAGACTCATACCAAAGAAGTGCGCGGCGCAGACTTATCACGCATCCCAAATATTATTTTTTTGATACAGGCGTGACAAATGCGATTCATCACTCTGGATTCACTACTCTTTCCGCAACAGATCGCGGTCGTCGTTTTGAACAATGGGTCGCCACACAAATCATCGCAAATATTCGATACCTAGAGATTGACCTCAAGGTTGCATTTTGGAGAACTCACACCGGAGTTGAAGTCGACCTATTGCTTCTCAGAGGAAGCACACCCGTTGCAGCTCTTGAGTGCAAAAGCAGCACACTTTCATCAAGAGATCGCTCAGGCATACTTGCCTTTCAAGAAGACTTTCCTAATGTGCCTGGATTTTTAATTGTCCCACAAGGAAGACAACGAGACTTATCCAAAAACATCCAAGGCATAGGATGGCAAAGTTTTGTTGATGAAATTTTACCAAAACTTTAAGATTACTTTTTTCTTAAATGATCAGGCAGCTCGTTTTTGTGGCCTTCATTTACAGAAGGAAAAAGTGGCAAAACCTTTTCTTTAATCTCTAAAAGAGCCTCAATAAATTCTTCACCTGGATTTTTTGCATCAAAGTTTTTGGCAAGAGTGACTCCAAGTTTTCTCCAAAAATCATTTTCTACAATTCCCTCAAAACCCTTATCCGCAAAAACTAAAACCATTTGCTCAAATTCAAAAACACAAATCAAAATCCCTAAGCGATGAGAGGTTTCAAAAACCCTCTCCGTTGCAAAACAAGCTTCTGCTTGAGTGACCACTCGCTGACGTTGCAAATTACGAGGAACCATCAATCGAAAAAATGGACTCTTTCGAAGCAAATACGCAAACAGATAACCAACAAGAACAAAAACGGGAAGATCATAAACAAAAGATAAACTATGCCAAAAATTCCAAAAGAAAAATTTTACAGCCAAAAGAAGAGCGAATGAAGTGACAAGACCAAACACCAAAGACCACGCATAATAATTGGAAGCTTTTTCAGAAATAACAGGAACGATTTCAATGTGGCTTTCAGATTCAATCTCTTGAATAGCTGTCTGAAGTTTTTCTTCAAAAGCCTCTGTGATATTTTTTACCATGAGCTACTAGAACCTCCTCCACCAAAAGAGCCACCACCGCCGCTCCAACCACCGCCACCGCTGCCCCAAGAACCACCGCCGCCTCCGCCACCGATCCAGAAATGATCACTCCCTGAACGATCACTGAGCCCTGGTCCATAGCGACGACGTGAAAACATTTGCATCATAAAAATCACAATAAAAAATACAATCAAAATCCACAGACCCCTGCCATTCAGACGATCTGCTTCTCGACCATATCCATAGATACCTTCTCTTAACTTAGCAGCGTCTTCTCCGCCATTCACAAGAGTCACCGCTTGTTCAAGAGCAGAATGAATCCCCTCGTAAAAACGGCCCTCTCTAAAAGCAGGCCTCACCACATAATCCAAGATTCTTCCCGCTAGAATATCCGGAAGACTTCCTTCTAGACCACGACCCACTTCAAAACGCATTCGACGATCTTGCACGACAATCGTAAGCAGCAGACCGTTGTCTTTTTTCTCTCGACCTAGCTTCCACTTTTGAGCCGCTTCAATGCTTACTCGTTCAATGCTATCTCCTTCTAAAGAAGAGAATATCCACACTTGAAGTTGCATCAAATCCCACTGTTGTCGGATATAAGACTCAAGCTCAGCCTTTTCGTTTGCTTTTAGTAAATGAGCTTCATCAATCACTGGGCCACTGAGAGAAGGAACTTCCTTAGCCGCAAAAGAGATTGAGGAAATCAAAAATGAACAAACCAAAAGAGAAGAGAAAACAGATCTACGCAAAGAAACAAAGCTCAAACAAAGCTTCAAAATTTAACCTCAGGTGCTTTTTGAGCTTCTTCAGAAACTGTGAACTGTGGTTTTTTCTCAAAGTGAAAAAACAAGCTGTTCGTTAAATTTGTAGGGAAAACTCCGACCAAGTTATTAAAACCTTTTACGGTTTGTATGTAATTGTTTCGAGCAACAGTGATGCGATTCTCAGTTCCCTCAAGTTGAACCTGAAGATCTCGAAATCCTTGATCTGCTTTAAGTTCTGGATACTTTTCAGTAACAACCATCAAACGAGACAAGGCTCCTGACAATCCAGTCTGAGCTGATTGAAATTTATCTAAGTTTTCTTGAGATAAACTTTTTGCATCAAGCTTAATCTGAGTTGCTTGTGATCGAGCGAGAATGACCTTCTCAAGAGTTTCACTTTCGTGTTTTGCATAACCTTTCACGATATTTACCAAACGCGGAATCAAATCACTTCGTCTTTGATACTGGTTAAGCACCTCTGCCCATGTCGCATCCACTTCGTTATTTTGACGAGGAATCGACTGAACACCGCAAGAATTAAGCGCAAGCGAAGCTAAAACAACCAAAGTTACTTTTTGTATCATTGCTTTCATGAGAAGTATTAAAGCATTTTTTTTTGCAAAAAGCTAAGGTGCTGATCTTAACTCTTGAATGTCGTATTCGTGCTGCGAGCCATTCCCTAAAGTTTCGACATAAGAAACGGGCTTTTGAAATCCACGAAAATTCTCAATCAATCTTTCTTTAAATTCGCTTCTCAAAACAGACTTGTCTTTATCCGACTTGTTGATTTCTAATATGTTCGAAGTGTACACGGTCACTCCATCCACTTGTCCTTTGGCGCTTTTAGCAACAAACTCCCAAAGCGAAGAATGAAGTGGCAACTGAATGTAATCCGCTCCCAACATGAGCTGTCTCATTTCATGATAGTTTTTCATGCTTGAAAAAAACGAAAGGTTATCTTGATAAAGAATCTCAAGACTTGCTTCAGGCATTTGATAATACGCTTGAGTAAAATTTGGAAAATATCTCATCCTAAAAGAATGCTGAATTTCCATAAGGGTTGCATTCGTTGCAAATTGAAATAATGCGGAAGATTGCGTAAAAGGCTCTCGATAAAAAACCTTCAAAAATTCTAAGACTGTTTTCTTTTCGGGATCCTGAGATTTTTGTTTAATCTTTGCAAAGATTTCTTCGATCACTTGTTTTTTAGATCGAATAAAGGGACCCACTTTTTCGACTGGAGCTCCCCTCATCTTCAGAAATAAATTCCAATCATATTCTGAAAGCTCTTGAAAAGAGTTTAGACGCTGAACCTCTTCGAGCGGAACCAAAAACAAATAGCGATAAAACTCTACAGGGTTTTCCGAAATCTCAAAGAGCGTTCGAAAAAAATATCGCTGCATCATCAAAGGCTCGTAGTTGATATCAAATAAAAGCAATTTGCGCGCGCCACTTCGAAGCGCTAAATCCCACGAAGCATTATTTCCGATTCCAATAAAAAGGTCCCGTTGCGGAAGAACCGGTGGAAGTTTAAAAATGTCATATTCGTTGCTACTAATAAAGGCTGCTCTCGCTGTTCCGGCTTTTCGTGGAGCACGATTAAAAAGAACAAGAGTGGGCGAAGTGCGAAAAGCTTTTACGAATTTTGATTCATGAATTTCTTGATTGTGACTGATTTGAGAAAGAATCTCTGCACATCTGGGACCCGCAAAGAGGCCGTTAGAACTCAGAAAAAAAGAAGAAAACAAAAAAGATAAAAAATAAAAACGCGATCTATTACTCATTGAGGAAACGTCACTTTTGACGCTACGCAGAATAGCCCTTAGACAGTGTTGAGTCAAATCAACCTAAGCGAGCACTTTCATTCAAATGATCGAGCATCTTTGTGACGCTCAATGATCCATCTGATTCGAGAATCGCTGTGTAGACTTCGTGAAAATGATGAACGCCTTGTTTGCGCAGGAGTGTCGCCAAATCAATGCGCGCAATGCGCTCGCGCTTCATGTTTTCTTCGATCAAAACCCCTTTGTGGATTAAGAGCGTGGGCACACCCAATACGACATGACGAAAACCCTTGAAGCGAAAATTCAGATTCGAAATCAACCAACTCATAGCGACCAAAACGCCTGCGAGGATCAATCCACCCACAAGTGAGTTGTCTCCGCCATTCATGGAGTTTTGAACGGCATTGCTCAAAAGCATCACAACCACAAACTCAACGGCACTCATTTGGCCGACTTGGCGTTTGCCTGAAAAACGAAGCAAAAACAAAACAGCGAGGTAAACAACAATGGCTCGCACGACAAAATTGGAAACAGGCAGAGACAAGATGGATAAATTAGCCCACATACTCCCTTAGTGTAGCAAGGCTCCGCCAGATCACGTTATAAAGGGCCGACAATAATCAGATCCCTTTTTAAAGGGATCACAATGATCGAAAAACCTTGACTTAAGAAGGCTTTTGACGCATAATGTCGTAACTTTACTTTCCCTATGAAAATCAAGAATTTTAGCAAAATCCTTTTTTCGATAGCGATCCTTCAAAACACCTATGCATTAGGCAAAAAGATTCCCCCAAAGCTTCCCACAGAGACCTGTTTTAAACTTCAAACAAACGAAAAGTGGGATTCCCTCATCAGCCAGATGTACATACCCCAAAGCTTTTGTGTAAAAAGCGCGAGAGTCGAAAAAGTTTACACAACTCAAGTGGCCGTAAGGATTGATTCAAAGGACATTCCCCAACTTTTGATAGGCGACATCCAAGTTGAGTTCAGCAACGGGATTAAACACATTTCACTTCCCATATCTCGATACCAACTTTCGAAAAAAGACAGCGACTACTATGCTTTTTCAAAAGTAGATCTTTTGTTCAACGTTGATCAAAACGGACAACTCATTTCTGAATTTGAAATTCATGGACACATTAACGAAACGCCCAACATTCAAAAATCAGAGGGTGAATTCGCAGACCTTATCTTTGAAAAGACTGTAAGAAAATAAACTCTAAAAGCTCACAACCCCTGGTCCACTTAAAGGATAAAGAGTAACGATCCCTACTCTATCAATCCTACTCATACACTCTCAACTACCTACCCGAATACTTCAAAGAAACGAGTCGCAAAAAGCGTAGGCATTTATCCACGGAATTGCCGGAGTTACTTGCATTAGAAGAAGTGGCTAAACTTTTGCGAGCTTCTCTTTGGTGAGCATCTGTGTCTTGGATGAGTGAAAGTGTTTCTGCTGGCAGAGCTTCTTTTGTACGAGCAAGCCAATCGTTGATGTGATGAAACGTTTTTTTTCTAGCTAGGTGGACTAAAGCTTCTTTAC
>CANIGN010000043.1 GCA_947467125.1 Bacteriovoracaceae bacterium
GATCCGCTAGGGGCATATCGAGAGTGAAATTTCTATACAAGACGTTCGACATATTTTATTGGCCTCTATTCAAGTCTATAATGAAGCTTAATGGCCGTCTCGCAAATTACCCGACCTTCTGTTTTTGTTAACGCTGCTTTCCGCAGTCCTATCGGAAAATTTGGCGGTGCTCTCAAAGCTTTGAGTGCCCCTAAGCTCGCAGCCTTAACTCTTAAAGAAGCTCTTCTCAAAACTCAGATGCAAAATCCCGACGCAGTTTTGATGGGTCATGCAAGGCAAGCGGGTGCCGGGCCCAACACAGCAAGACAAGCGGTCATTTTCTCAGGGCTTGCTGAAACAATCCCCGCATGGACGATCAATCATGCCTGTGCGTCGGGAATGTCTGCCATTGCTCAAGGCATGGATAAAATTTTCTTAAACAAAGCACGTAACCTTTGGGTAGGCGGTGTGGAATCCATGAGCAACACACCATATCTTGTTCCCTCTGCAAGATGGGGGACGAAACTGGGTCATCAAAAGATAGTCGATGCCATGTATCAGGATGGATTTCATTGTCCCATGGCAGATATGCTTATGGGAGAAACTGTTGAACGATTTATCGCAAGTGAACGAAAAATTTCACGAAAAAGACAAGATGAGTGGGCTTATAGGTCTCACATAAAAGCAGCTGATGCGATCCAAAAAGGATTTTTCAAAGATGAAACTTTAGCGATTCATTTTGAAAAGACAGCGCTCGATCACGATGAAGCCGTGCGTGCAGACACCTCACTCGATTCACTCTCAAAGCTCGAAGCCGTTTTTGCAAAAGAAGGAACGGTGAGCGCAGGAAATTCATCGAGCATAACTGATGGCGCTGCCTGGTTGTGGCTGAGCCAAGAAAAAACAGCTTCGACTCTTTGTGAATTAGTCGATTATGAAGTGACAGCACTCGACCCACGAAAGATGGGGCTGGGGCCTGTTCAATCCATTCAAAATCTTTTGAAAAACAATAATCTTCAAACAAAAGACATTTCTCAATTTGAAATTAATGAGGCTTTTGCTGCCCAAGTTCTTGCGTGTAAAGACGATCTCAAAATTCCAGACGAAAAATTAAATCTCAACGGAGGAGCGATTGCTCTTGGACATCCTATAGGTGCAACGGGTGCGCGTATTCTTGTGACGCTTATTCACCAATTGAAAAAACAAAAAGGAGCTTACGGTGTGGCTTCTTTGTGCGTGAGTGGTGGGCAAGGTTTTTCGATTCTCGTCAAAAGCTAAGGCTTC
Source organism: Bacteriovoracaceae bacterium (assembly GCA_947467125.1). Taxonomy (GTDB): domain Bacteria; phylum Bdellovibrionota; class UBA2428; order UBA2428; family UBA2428; genus CANIGN01. Next base: position 1,264 of record CANIGN010000043.1, read on the forward strand.
TTTAAGAGAGCTTTTCTTAAAGATTCACGATGCTCTTTTCTTATTTTAGAGTTTGCAAGATGAGCTTTATCTTCTTCTGTTTTTGAAAGAAGCATCGGCATTGGAATGGGTTTTCCTTTGTCATCGATAGCCACAAAAGTGAGAGTGGCATCCGTTGTTTTAAACTTTTCGTTTTTTGCAGGATTTTCTGCAGTCACCACAACATTCACCTCGCAACTTGTTCTGTGCACAGCTGTTAAACGTGCTCGAATGTTGACTATGTCGCCTTGTTTTAAAGGACGAAGAAAATGCAATTCATCCACAGAAGCGGTCACACAAACGGCGCCTGAATGCCGTCTTGCTGCAATTGCAGCTGCGATATCGATCCAACCCATGACCGTTCCTCCGAAAATTGTTCCAAGAGCGTTTGTGTGCTGAGGAAGAACGATTTCAGTCATAATAACTTCAGAGTCAGAAGGATATTTTGCATCACTCATTTTTTTTATTATAAATTCTAATTCAAGCTTTTGACATGGCTTGTAAGGGTCTTTTATTTAAAAAAAATATTAGTATGAAATGATGAAATACGATTTGAACGACGAATCGACACCCGTTGAGCCTCTTCTTACAAGCAAGCGTAGGGGCACAATTGAAAATCGTATTTGGGCAAAATTAATTGATTTCTTGATCATCGAAACACTTCTCTTCATTTTCTATTATTTATTTGGAGCAAACTGGATGCTGATTGCAGCTCCTGTTCTTTGGTCTTTTGTGGAGCTTTTCAATGAAGGGCAATCACCAGGAAAGTGGCTCCTTGGTTTGCATGTGGTTGATTCATTGGGCGCACCTTTCCCAAGTTTTTCAGGATGCTTGATTCGCAACCTTCCTTTTTTATTTCTTTCTGTTTCTCTTTTTTATTTTGATACTTTTTTTGGCTTTGCGAGTGTTATTTTATCAATTTTACTTTTGCTTATGGAAACGTATTTTGTACTACTTGTACAAAGTGGAATTCGAATTGGGGATGTGCTTTCCACAACAAAAGTTCAAGATTACCGCGATCAACACATGCAATTTATCGAACAATATCTAAAAGAAGATTTGGATTAATTTTAAACCGAACACTTATTGCGCAACGCGCACAAATGAAGGCTCCGCAAGACTCCTCTTTGCATTCTATTCACACGCCGCTAGTATCAATTTTGAATAGAAAACCAAAGGAGAAGGCATGACTGATAACAAATCAAATGAAAATTCGAACTCAAGCACAAATGGGATCATTGTAGGTCTCGCAGTGCTTTTGGTCCTCTTTGTTGTATTATTCGTAAATGAAAAAGTAAAAGGCGGAAAAACTTCTGGAACAGAAGTTGTTTCTCCTTTAGCGGATGACGTTGTCATCGTTAAGTACAACGGTGGAGAAATAAAAGCAAAAGACCTCAAAGGAAGTATTGCTCCTCGTGTGAAACAACTTTCTGAAGAAGTTCTTGAAATGTACAAACGTGGAGCTGAGAGTGCTCTTGTTGAAAAACTTCTTAACGAAGAAGCAAAAAAACAAGGAAAAGCTGATATCCAAGCTCTTCTCGAAACAATTGGAACTGAGACTCCTGTAAGTGATGCAGAAGCAGACGCATTCATTAAACAAAATCATCTTGAAAAAGGATTCAAAGATCCTTCTACAGGCAAGATGAGAAAAGTATCAAAAGAAGAAATCAAAAGTCACCTTGCAAATCGCGGCAAAATGACAGCTCGTCAAGGTTACATTGAAAAGTTGATTTCTGGAGCACAAGTGCAATTTATGCTCAAAGAAGCACGCACTCCTATGAGTCCTATCGGTGCAGATGAGCCTGTTTTAGGTAATCGAAATGCAAAAGTTGTGATTTATGAACACAGTGATTTTCAGTGTCCTTACTGTGCACGCGGAAAAGAAGTTGTTCACCAAATCGCTCAAGCTTATGGCGATAAAGTTGCGATCGTTTTCCGTCATCTTCCTCTTGAATTTCATCCAAACGCAAAACCTGCCGCGATTGCTTCTATTTGCGCTCAAGAGCAAGGAAAATTCTGGGAATTTCATGACAAGCTTTTTGATAATCAAAAAGATCTCAGCAGCGACAACTATGTGAAATGGGCAAAAGAATTGAGCCTTGACGAAGGAAAATTCAAAACATGTCTCACAAGCCCTGCAGCTCAAAAGAAGCTTGAGCAATCTGTTCAAATTTCTGAACAAGTGGGTGCAAACTCAACTCCTACATTCTTTGTTGGAAACAAATCTGAAGGTAAAAAAGTGGCAGGAGCTCAACCTTTCCCTGAATTTAAAAAGATGATTGACGAGGCAATGCGATAACTTGTCAGCTAAATTTATAAGCGTCGAGGGAGGAGAGGGCTCTGGAAAGAGCACTCTCCTTTCGCGTTTAAAAAAGCTTTTTGAAGATAAAAAAGTCCCCGTTGTTTTTAGTTTCGAACCAGGTGGAACGGAGCTTGGAAAAGAAATCCGTGAATCTTTAATTAAAAATCGAAATTTCTTCTCAGCCCGTGCAGAAGCTCTTCTCTATGCTGCTGCTCGCGCTCAACATATGGATGAGTTGATCATCCCATCCCTCCAGAGCGGCAAGCATGTCATCGTTGATCGCTTTGTGGATGCCTCTCTTGCTTACCAAGGAGTTGCCCGAAAATTGGGTCTCAAACGAGTCAGAGACTTAAACGAATGGGCGACAAACGGTCTTTACCCTGATCGCACTTACTTATTGGATTTAGACCCTCAAATTGGACTTTCACGGGCTAAATCTCGTCAAGCATTGGATCGAATTGAACGAGAAGCCCTCTCTTTTCATCAACAAATCAGAAATGCTTACCTAAGCCTCTCAAAAATGCACCCAGAACGCTATGTTTTGATCGATGCCTCTCAAAAGCCTGACGAAGTTTTTGGCTTAGTTCAAAAGGATTTGTTAGGCTATCTGTCAGCTGATGGATAAGTTGTTAAAACTCAAGCAGGCCTTAGCCAAAGGAAAGCTAAGCCATGCTCTTTTGCTTGAAAGCTTTGAAGAAAGCCAAAGCTACTTTGAGGGACTTTTTCGGACGATTCTTTGCGAAGAAGGATCACATTGCGGCCGCTGCGATTCTTGTAGAACTCCTTTGGATTTAAATAACGAAAAGCGCTCTCATCCAGATTTTTTCTATACAACTCCTCAAGCCGAACTGTCTTATTCAGTGGACCAAGTAAGGGAATGGGGCGGTCAATTCCTCTATCTTGCCAAAAACATTGCTCCTCGAAAATTACTTGTTATTTCACAGGCAGAAAAATTGAGCGGCAACACCCAGGCGCCTGCAAATGCCCTTCTTAAAATATTAGAAGAACCTCGGCCAGATATTTTCATTCTTCTTCTGACTTCAAAACCCTACAAATTGCTGGCAACCATTCGAAGTCGCTGTCTCAAGATTTCTTTTAAAGAAGAAACAAAATCTTTTTCTTTAAAAAAGAAATCTGAAGATTCTCTCTTACAAGAAATTCTGGATTTATTGATGGTCCCCAAAAATTCCAAATCCATTAAATCGCAATTCTCAAATCCCACATGGTGGAAAGAGCGAGCTCTTCGATTAGAAGAAATTGAGCAAATACACACTCAAGCATGGGATCTTTTAAAAGGTCGAATCGCTCATTTTTCACAAGAAGAAACTCTTCAGTTTTGGACACGCTGGAAACATTTTGAAGATTTTATTTCCGCAGTGAAACAGTATGGAAATCCGCCTCTGCATTGGTTAAATTTAAAAAGAAAGATAAAAGGTGATGTTTCGTGGCACATGTCGAAATTGTTCGGGTAAAGTTCCGTTGGCCCGGTAAAATTTTTGAGTTTAGAAATCCCCAAAACCTTGCTTTGAAGCGCAATGATCGCGTAGTCGTCGAAGGCTTTGGTCGAGAAACACTTGTGGGAATCGTCAGCGTCGCTCCCAGAATTCGCGAAAAAAGAAAAGAAGACGATGGACTTCCGTGTGTTGTGCGACATGCAGAAACAGAAGATCTTCAATTTTTAAATAAAAGCGACGAATTTAGATCTGAACTTAAAAGATTTTTTGAAACTCGAATTCGTGCTCGTGAAGTAACGGGAGTAAAGCTCGTTGATTGCGAACTTGTGGATCAAGGTCGTAAGTTAATTATTTATTATAGTTCCGAAAGCCGTGAATTCGATTATCGCGGAACAGGAAAAGAAATCGCTCAAAAATATGGTCTTCGTGCAGACATGAGACATGTTGGAGTGAGAGATGCTGCTCGTCTTGCAGGCGGCATTGGTCGCTGCGGACTTTCCACTTGTTGCAGCACTTGGATTAGCGACTTCAGCCCTGTCACTATCAAAATGGCAAAAGACCAAGGAGTTTCGTTGGAGCCCGAAAGCGTCAACGGACAATGTGGTCGCTTACTCTGCTGCCTTGGCTATGAGCACGAAAACTATGTGGCACTCGGAGCAAGCCTTCCTAAAGTTGGAAAAGCCGTCATCACTCCTAAAGGAGATGGACGAGTGACAAAACTTGATGTGATGAAAGGTCTTGTTTCTGTTCGTTTAGAAGATGGAAACTTTGAAATTTTCAAAGGCTTAGAGGTGAAAAGAAAATTTGCTCCTCGCGCAGATGGAAAAGCACAAGATGATCATGGGGAGGGGGAAGATTGAGTCTTTTCGATACTCACTGCCACTTAGCCAGTGACGATTTTTCTCAAACTTTAGAAGAAACCCTCAAGAACTCCGCTCAGGCCGGAGTTTCTCATCTGACCCTTATTGCAACCGAACTCGAAGATGGCCGACGTGCTAAAAAAATCGCTGACGAATATAAAGGTCCCCTCAAACTTTTTCCCACATTGGGACTGCATCCTCACGATGCAAAAAAGTTTGATGAGTCTTTCGCAAAAGATTTAAAAAATGAAATTCAAGATTACGTCGCTGTTGGAGAAACAGGACTTGATTATCACTACAATCATTCCTCTAAAGAAGAGCAACTTCAAAGTTTTGTTTATCATGTGGAACTTGCGACGGAATTTAAAAAACCAATCGTCATTCACTGCCGTGAAGCAGTGGAAGATATTTATTCAGTTTTTAAAGAACGCCAGTCTCAGCTCATCAGCCAACCAGGTGTGATGCATTGTTTTTCTGAAAACTTAGAATGGGCTAAAAAATTCTTAGACCTTGGCTTTTACCTTTCATTTTCGGGGATATTAACCTTCAAAGCCGCAGAAATGATTCGTGAAGTGGCTCAAAGCACTCCTCTCGATCGAATGGTCATCGAGACAGACTCACCTTATCTTGCGCCCGTTCCCTATAGAGGAAAGCAAAACTCACCAGCCTACCTTCCACAAACTTTCGAAAAACTATGCCAAATCAGAACCGAAAGCAAAGCCCTTATCGAAGACACACTTTTGGAAACTTCCCAAAAACTTTATCGAATTTAGTTTTTTTATCTAAAACTTTGGAAAGCAAGTTCACTTAAGAAATATCTCACGATATCCATCAGCTGAACGCGTTCACCTTTATAAGACCAATAAAGCTGATCAAAGGGGCCCCAAATAGCTTCGAGCTCAACATGTCCAAGGCTTTCGGATTGAGAATTAGGAGCCAAATACTGATTGAAGCTGAGAGTGATTCGTCCAGCTCTTTGGCTTGAAATAATTAATTTAATTCCATTTCGATAAATTAGAAAATCTTCATCGCTGCGAGAAATACGATAAATATGAATCGCATGAGCAGGTGATTTTCGAGATTGATTAAAAATTTCTATTTGTTTACGAAAAGTCGACTGCAATAAGCGACCAAACTCTTTTGTTTTTTCGCCCAGCATTTCTTGTCTTTTAAAAGGCAGACCGTAGTCAACAGTTCCTTCTTTTTCGAGACGACGCTCATGAAAAGCAAGCTGACTTGCCCAAGGTTCAAGATGAAGCTCTGGGTCTTCTTCGTGAGATGTCGCAGGATTTAGCTGTGCGGGTGTATTCATGTCTTGAGTAGAAAGAGTGGGGAGGTTTTTTTGAGAAGGATCTTTGAACTCACTTTCCCATTCATTCCAGAAATCTGTTTTCTCACCCCATTCGGCAAGAGATGTGCTCTGACGAGATTTCACTTCTTGTCTGCTATCTGTTCTGCCAGTTTCTCTGCCAGATGTATTACTTGGCAAATTGATATCACGCATGTCCCACAAATCCTTGGACTTCATAGACTCCCCCAAATCGACTTCTTACAAAAATCTTAACAATAAAAAAATGGATGGGGGACCATCTCGGCCGAAGTCGCACACTGTTTTGACCCCACGTAGTGAGGTGGGTGTCCCTTAAGCCATTAGACCGAAGTCTGGGCTACAGGTTTTAGGCTTCCCTCAACGCATTGAGGGCATGCTCACTGCCTGCAGAGGGGACTCCCGTTTTATAAATACATCGGACAAAACAAGTGTTCAGTACTCGTACCAGACAGAACACCCCATTCCTTTTTTCATTTTATCACTCTTGGTAGCGGGCTCATAAAAATATTTTTTTTACTCAGACAAAGCGACGATCTTGACGCAACATGTTCTTTATAGTTCAAGATTTGCAACGCTCCTTCCCATTATTGTTAAAATCGTTGAAACTAATTTTAGAGCTGCGAAAACAGCTCTCAGGGGGGATCTGAATTTTGGCACAACACCGTATTTTGCTGGCCGACGACTCGAGCACAATGCATCGAGCGGTTAAACTTGCTTTGAGTCGAGGCGATTATGAAATCGTTTGTTGTGACAATGGAAGCGATGCTCTTCGTATCAGTCGAGATAATCCACCTGCAATGTTGATCGCAGATTTAGATTTACCAGGCGTTTCAGGATCCGAACTCGTCAAACTTTTAAAAGCTGACCCTCGAACTTCGCAAACAAGAATCATCCTTCTTTGTTCGAGTATTCACCAAGGCGACATCGGACGTTTAGATCAAATTCCTGCAGATGCTCGATTGTGGAAACCTTTTGAAAGCGACGCAATTTTCACTCTTGTTCAAACATTATTGAAAACAAGTCCAACTATTAAATCCTCTGCAACTCTTTCAAGTGCGTCCACTCAACAGTTTCAAAGATCTGAATTACAAGGTGAAGTCACTCGTCCGTTACAAAAAGCCTCTGTTTTAGTGGATCGAACGATGCCTCCTAAACATGAGGCTCCAAGTTCTTCTCCCACAAGTCGCTTGCAGCCTTTTGAAGAAGAAACCTCTGTAAAACTGAATCCAAGAGATGCGACAAATAATCTTTGGACCACAGACTTCGAATCTACGCCTACACATGCAACGGAATACAAACACGCTGCCAATAACCTAGAATACGATGCGCCTTCGCCAACTGACGCTCCTAAGAAGTTCACGATTAACCCCTCAACTTCTCCAGCATCTTCACCAGCATCTTCTAAGACAGGCGATAATCTTTCTGCCTATACGGAAGCGCAAGAGTGGGAAAGCATTCAAGCACGCGTGAAGGTTCCACCTCCACCGAAAGAAGCTCCAACTCCCAAAAGCCCTTCAGCACCTGCACCCCAGGTGAATCGTGAAGAAATTCGGACAATGATTCGTGCCGAAATTCAGCTTGCATTTGATACTTGGTTTAGAGAAAAACTTGAAACAAAACTTCAAGAAATCTTGAGTCAAATTGAGAGTGAAAGTAAAAAACGTATTTAGTTTGTTTCCTTATTCGTTAAACTCTTTTCATTTCACCCACGTTCCAGAGTGTGAAAGCACTCAAGATTTAGCACTCAAGATCGCTCTTGAATCTTCACAAATTCAGCTTGTTTTATGTGACGTTCAAAAAAAGGGGAGGGGGCGCCAAGGAAGCTCTTGGATGAGTGCTCCTGAGCAATCTTTTACCTGTAGCCTCGCCTTCAAACTCGAAGCACTATCCTCTCACTCTTCATACGCACTCATTCCACATATGGCCGGACTCGCCTTGTGGAAAACGCTCTTACAAATAGATCCCTCTTTTGAGCAACTTTGTTTCAAATGGCCTAACGATTTAGGAATCTTTCATCAAAAAGAATTTAGAAAAGTTGCAGGAGTTCTTGTTGAAATCAAAAAAAATATTTTGATAATTGGGTGGGGCTTAAATATTTTATCTCCCGCCCCCCTTTCGCAATCGATGGCTCTTGATGAAATTCAAAAAGACATTTCTTTTACGAATTCTGATTTTGCATCAAAGCTTGCGCAAAACTTTTTAAAATTTTTCTCCGAACATCAAAAAAACAGTAAAGCATTCGAAGATCAATTCTTAGAGTTTCTCTTTCAAAAGGTGATGAAGCCTCTCTGGGGACGCTTTCTTGCTTCAAAGCTTGGGGAAGGGAAGGCTATTAGTTTGGGTAAAGACGGAAGCCTTCTTCTCTTAAGCACCAAACAAGAAATAGTGGAAATAAAAAGCGGCGAAATCATCCTGAAATAAGATGATATTTGAAGCTCATTGTCTAAAGCCTAGACAGTCCCCCTAGATACTCAAAAGAAAGCCTTAGCTCATTCCTCACAGAGATCACGCCTATTACGTCTATAAACGAGGCTCAAAAGCGTTAACAAGTTGTATAGTTTTTAGGCACTTTAAAGACATGCGCTTGTTATTCTCGGCATTTAGCGCCTGGCACATCTGTTGCAACCCTATACTCAAGATAAAATTATAAATTTGATGTGCGTGAGTGGAAGAAAAAAAAGGAGATAGATATGAAAAAGATAATTAAAGGAATCAGCACCTTGGCACTTCTTCTCGCTCTCGCGAATTGCGGTAAGAGCAGTGGAAGCAGCGGAACAACTTATAACCCCTACGGAAACTGTTCAAGTCTTCCAGTAGCTCAACAACAAACTTGTTATACTCAGTATTTCAACAACAACTACGGTCCAAACAGTAACGGATACTATGTAGGAACAGGTTCTTACTACGGAACAGGTTGCTATGTTTATCAAGTTCCTTATTACACTTCAGGATGTAACTCAGGTTGTGGAACTCAGTACTATGCAGTCACTCCAAACGGTGGATACTATGTTTCCCCTCAAAACAGCAACAGCATCAGCATCGGTGGAAGCTTCAGCTGGTAATTAAAAACTAGCCACACTTAAACAACTTCGTTAAATAAGTTATATGGGCCGCAAGATTAACACTCAAATAACGGGTGAAGATCGGCGGCCCAATAA